>NZ_FR892569.1:0-3260 GCF_000436015.1 Prevotella sp. CAG:592
TGGATGAACAGGCAAAGAAATATATAGACAGTCAGTCATCGAACTTCTATAATACATTGCTAAAGAGATGTATGGGGAGAGGGCATAGAAAGACGAAATATCTTTTCAATCCGCGGATAACCGAGGAATGGAGAGAAGGAGGGACTTTGGTTGTTGGCATCAATCACTGGTGCACACAAGAGATGTGTGAGCATTATGCAGACTGTGTTCTGAACAGCAATAGCAGGAAGACGGCAAAATGGGCATCGAACTGCTTGTGTCGCCAGCCATCTCTTATGCTAAGAAGCTTGTGCCGGAGAAAGCAGGCTTTGTAGAACAGATGCCTGGCAACATAGTGAAGCTTCGTCTTGGCGATATCGACAAGTTGCAGAAGGTGTTTGAAAAGGTGGCGCTGAAGGGCATCCGCTTTACTCCAGAGAGCATCGAAGCAGACATTGCTCTGCTGTAATACCGTTTTAGTCTATACTTAAAGGCCTTTAACAAAAAAACGGCGATTATTTACCCAAATCTAATTCTACAACAACGATTTGGGTAAAAAATCCATGTTTTATTTTGCATTCATTCCGCCCTCTTCCATCCTAAGAGGCCCTTTCCTTCTTCATCAAGTTCAATGCCCAATCCTATGACTTGGCGCTTGTCGGCCTTGAAAGGTTCCATATATTGACGGTTGAGGATTTGTTCGGTGGCAGCTTCCTTTCCGCCGTTGTTATGCAATTTCAGTTCAATGACATAGATGTAGCGTGAGGTCTTCACCGTCATGTCGATTCTGCCGGTTGAAATCATCTTTTCAACCTCTACATTCAAGCCAATGGCATTGAGTATGGTGCTGATGATGAGGCGGTAACGTTCCTCCATATCCATAGAAGCGAGCTTCTTGTTGCTGTATGGAACATCGGCGATGAGGGCTTTCAAAGATTTCATGGCTTCGTCTATCTGACCAGTGCCCAATTCTCTGTATAGGCAGGCTTGCAGCGACAGTATTTCGTTTTCTGAGCGCATGGCAAGAGTAGGCAGCACCGTTTCGTATAACGCTTGTTTTACTTCCTCATTAGGGAACCCCAATATATAACCAAACTCGTCACTTTCCTTTATAGTGAGATATCCCGATTGATATAAGAACAATTCGGCACCGCCTCCAGTTACGTCTGACATTTCCAAGGTGTTGCGCATTACAGAGCATTTCTCATAGTTACCGAGGCGAAGTTCTATGTTGTCAACAAACTTTGGAAGTAGGGATGTTGCTCCAGAAGAAGCCCAGAAGTTAATTATTTCTTTTGATTTCAGCGCATTGACGAGGCTGTATGGATTGTAAACATCCACCATATTGCGACGACTGAAGTGATACCCGTCGTAATATGCTTTCAATCTGTCGTGGGTTTCCTGTACAGACCAACCGTTTGCTTCGCTCATCTTTTTGAGTTCTGGCATAAAGTTCTCTTCAATCTCCTCCTCGGTAATGCCGCAGATCGCTGCGTATTCTGGCATGAAGCTGATGTTGGTCAGATTGTTGAGGACAGAGAAGAGAGATATCTGTGTGAACTTGGTGATGCCGGTAATGAAAACGAATTGTTCGTACTCGTCGTCCGCCTTTAGTATGGCAAAAACTTCACGGTATACTCCAGTACATTTTTCATGATCGGGTGTTCTCCATGAATGTTGCAAGGGAGAGTCGTATTCGTCTATGAGGACCGCTACTCTCAGCCCGGTTTGCTTATATGCCGTGGCTATAATGGCGTGGAAACGATCGGCAAGCATGGCAGTTGGATCTGGAGTAATGTTGTATTTCTCCTCATAATCCTTGAAGCGCAGGTTCAGGTAAGAGCGCAGAGTGTCTTCGTTGGCACCTCCACGGCTCATGTCGAGACGTATGACAGGATACTGCTTCCAGTCTTTCTCCAGCTGCATAATCTTCAGTCCTTCAAACAGGTCTTTTCTTCCTTCAAGGTACGACTCCAGCGTATCGACAAGCACAGACTTGCCGAACCGACGAGGGCGGCTCAAGTAATTATACTTTTCTCCCAAGTTTACCATGTTCCATACGATGTCGCTCTTGTCCACGTAGAGGTAGTTTTCCTCCCTGATAACCTTGAACGACTGAATGCCTACCGGCAATCTCCTGAATCTTTTGTCTGTCATATCAGCGCCTCCTATTTTGCCTTGTTTATGCCTTATTTCTGCGAAGATACATTATTTGTACGAATAATCCTTGTCAACTAACATATTTTTGTTTGAAAATGTTTCTTGCAGCCACACCTTCCCCTATTTCATCTTCTGCAGATTCTCCAATGCATATAGCGGAACGATGGTTATATGGCGCACGGCATTGTCAGCTTGAGAGTCGGTGTAGCTGAATTCGCCGAAATTCTCGAATGAGCAGCGGATTGCCTCTGTAAGATGTTTCTCTCTCATGAATAGCCATAGACTCTTCATGCCACCCTGCGTGCCAGACTTTATCTCTATCGGGGTGACTTTGAGATTAAAGATATCGAGATAGTCTATTTCAGCAATGCTATTCCCACTTTTCTCCCAATAGAACATCCGTTGTCGCTGCACGCATGGTTTATTTCGCAAGATTTCAAGACCAGCCACCATCTCGACCAAACCACCTTTGTTGACAAGTTCTTGAGGATTGCCAGTCATGATCTGCTCTATAAGATGCTGCGCAAGATTTCCTTCAAGCTGCAAAACCGTAAGAAGGAGTCCCGAATCAAGAAACAGAATCTTCATGTTTTTTTCGTTCGCCTCTGCATCAAGCGGAATACCATTTCCAGAGGTGGCGACGACAGGAGTGGTTAGTCCGGCAAGCGTCAGCAGCCGGACAGCCTCTCTGATTTGTGAACTTCTGTAGTCTGCGGAGATTTGTTTGAATGTAATCTTCTCTCCTGGCTGATGGCAGATGCCACGCATTGTCGTTCTCAGCAAATCGGGAGAGACCCTTTTCTTGTATTTGCTGAAGTCGTCATCGTATGTCAGAATAATATCCTCTTGAACACGGCTGCATTGGTTGAAATCGTGAGTCTTGATCCATGCCAGCACAGCCTCAGGCATTCCGCCAACCAAAAGGTATATACGGAAATATTCTACGAGTTTTTCATGAAAAGCATCATCCAAAGGGTGTCGGCTGTCAGCTTGCCCTTTCATGTCTATCAGTCCATTTTCATCATTCGCTTTCAGAAACTCATCAAACGTCATAGGATACATAAACAAAGTGTGTATGCGTCCCACGCCATAAGTAGGTAGTTCCTGAAGCGTGAACTCCA
>NZ_FR892569.1:3275-17887 GCF_000436015.1 Prevotella sp. CAG:592
GCGTGAACTCCAGAAGGGAACCAGCCGCAATGACATGCAACCCTGGGTAGTCTTCTTTGAAAAAGCGCAATGCCATGATGGCTTCCGGACACTCCTGTATCTCGTCAAGAAACAGAAGAGTTTCGCCCTCTTCTATTGTGACATTGATATATTTTGCTATCTTTTGCGCAATCAAGCGTATGTCTATATCTCCCTGGAAAAATGTCTTGACGGCTTTGTGACGTTCAAAGTTTACCTCAGCGAAATACTTGAATTCTTTTCCAAAATGTCTTACTGCCGACGATTTACCTACTTGTCGGGCACCTCTAAGCAGAAGTGGTCTCCTCATCGGATTATTCTTCCATTCCAACAGTTCTACGTCTATGTTTCTCTGAATATATTCCTGCATAACGAAAAGTACTTGATTATCAAGCACAAAGATAAAGATTTTGCTTTATTCCGACAAATAAACCCTACTGTTTTTGCTCAATTCCGACAAATAATCCATACCTTTCTTGCTCAATTCCGACAAATAATGCATATCGGCTCGTTTACTTGTCTATTCGTCTACCGACAACATATCATAAACATTCGAAACATGGGGTAATTATTTTTCCAGCAATGTCACTATTTGGCATAGCAACGCAGTAACTTTGCACCCGTAAAGTACAATAATAATATAACGACTATACGAAAGATGAAGAATAAGGAAGTCGGTTGCAACCATTGAACCATTATGGACTTGTAGAGTTCGCAACTTATCAATACCTTTGTCTTTCGAAAGCCAGAACCGGTCATTAGGACAAGTAGTTATAAACTGCACTGCATCAGAGGGCATAATGACCGTTATTGGGGTAAATGGTCTAAATCCAAACAGATATGGGAAATCAAGAAATCTACAAAGTGATAAAGTCGATTGCCGACGAGCTGTGCAGAGACAACAAGACTTTTCTGAGGGCAGACTTGGCATTTGAGCTGAAGAAGTATGGCGTAAAGAGCGACTCTTCTGAAGTGGAAAGTCTGGTATTTGGAGCCTATAGCTTCTACAAAAACGACAGTAACATCAGCATCGCTTTCGTGACCAACAATTCACGCACTACACTCGTTGCTGACTACAAGTTGAACAACTGTCTTGAACAGGGACGTATGGACGATGCCCTGGCGATTGCAGAGAACGAACTGCAGGTTACGGCAAACTCTTTCGACACATTGCAGCACATGGTGTTGCTCAACCTTGATACAGCCATGGTTCAGGGGGCATCAAAAATGACAGATGTGCTGACCGGCACGAGTGGAGCCAAAGAGGTGAGGAGCAAGGCGTCTGCCATATTCGACAGATACACGAAGCTGGTAGAGGCTTACAGATATGCCGAAGACAACGTGCGCGACAACATCAGCGACTTCACTTCGCTGCGCAGCGACATTGAAGCCACTTACCGCGAATACGCCATGAGACTCATCGACATCTATGGCGACTCTATCAAGATGGTGTCGCCAGAACTGTTCGACTTCAACCGGATTGAATGGCTTGATGTGGACAATATGCTCAAGGAAATCGAGTTGGAATACAACAGGATTCAGGAGAAATGCGGCTTTCTGATTACCAGGATTTCAGAGAGTTTCCGCACCTCGCTGCAAGAATCCATGAACGCTTACAAATCTACTGCAAACAGCAACAAGACACTGGGACTCGCCATGGCTGGACTTGGAATGCTCAACCACTATATGGTTGCGAGCGAAGAGACCAACCAGCTGCGCGGCGACCTGCAGGTGATGCAGACCAGCGTGAAGCACGACGCCACTCGCATAAAGGCTGACATGTCACGACTGCTCGTGATATACAAGACGCTCAACGATATCGTGATACCGAAGGCGAATGTATATCTGCGTTTTGCATCCAGATTGATGGATTCCGATTTCAAGTCGATGACAGACACGCTGTATGGAGACGCCAACGTGAGGCCGCTCGAGGAGGAGCGTCAGGCTTTGCTCAGGCAAATAAAATCCATCGAAGTGGAGATGAACGACCATCTGCAGAACATCGATGTCTATAAATCGATGGTAGCAGAACTCACCACCATGCTGGAATCCAAACGGCCAAGCTATCAGAAAGCCAAAAGCCGCAAACCTTCGAAGCCTTTCTTTCTGGTGAACTGGCTGACATTCGGCAACGCCAACCGCAACTACTACCGCAATTATTCTGAATGGGATGCCGCTTGCGCTCCGCTTATCAGGGAGTATGACAACATGCTGGTGGACCTGAAGCTCGACAAGGAGGAGCTTCTGTCGCATCAGGAAGCGGTGGATATGGTGAAGAGCGAGCATTCAAGACTGTCAGGAAGGCTGGATGCCGTGTCGAGAGATATAAGGAGCAGGATTGTCAGCTCCGACAACCTGAAGATCAAGACTCTGAAGTATCTCAGAGATGTGGTGGCGATGCTGAAGCTGGGACGGGAGATTGCCGAGAGCAAACTCGACGAAAAACTGCTCCGCACTGTGGAGATTTCTGACTTTAAGGAAACCACCAAGCTGCCGGCTGACATCGAGGAGAACCTGACGGAGTTTACGAATGTATTGGCAGACAATCTGCATGTAGACCGACGCATGACAAACCGTCTGCTTGATGATGTTGCGGAGCTGGCTGGCGAGAACAACAAGAAACTGCAAGGCACCCAACCTCAGCAAAAAGCCAAGACACCGGCATATACCGACGAGGAGCTGGATATGGTGGAGGCAAAGGCTGAAAAGACGTTGCAGCAAGGCATCGCCCTGTTTGACAGTGTGGCGAGACTCAAGCTTCAGCAGCTGAACGGAAGGATTGCGGCTGCCGCATACGACGAACAGTTGAGACAATATACGAAGACTTTCAAGGGGTATCTGGACAAGATTGATGACAAGAGCGCTTACCTGCGCAAGATCTTCACGCGTATCAATCTGGCAGACAACGAGGAGGAACGCAGACAGGCTATGGAGATGCTGTCTGACCTCAGCGGATACTCACTGAGCATGGAAGACTTCACTGATTTTATGAACGGAAACAAACAAATCGAATTATAATGGAAAGTTCAAGAAGACAACAAGCCCAGAGTGATCTGGGAATGAATTTCGAGAGAGAAGACCTCAAACGCAATGCGGCTCTTGCCAAGGAGCAAGAGCGAGTGGAAAAGAAGCAGGCTAAACGCGAGCAGATGATGAACCGCTCGTCTTACCGCATGATGGTGAAAACGGCAAAGTATATGGATAAATACTATCTTGATCCACTCATCGGACTGATTCCGGGAGGTGTCGGAGACACGATATCAAGTTTGCTTGCCTTCCCGTTCATATACTATAGCCTCTGTGTAGTGAAGTCCATTCCGCTGACCTTGGCTGTCATATACAACATCCTGATAGATGTCATGCTTGGAGCCATACCGGTTATCGGTAATGTGTTTGATATATTCAAGCGTTCGTATGTCGATAACTTGAAGCTGATTACGGGCTATATCGAGGATGATAAGGAGATTATCAGCAAAGTGCGAAAGAAAGCATTTGCCACGGCAGTGCTTATAGCCATTGTATGTTTGTTGATTTACTTGGTAGTAAGGGCTGCAATATGGGTGGCCAGCCGGCTCTTCTAACCATTCTAAATATCCACAAAACGGGTACAAATCGTGCCCAACCGGGGCAAGCACGTTACCCACTTGGGGCAAGCACCGTGCCCAACATGGGCAAGCACCGTGCCCATTTTTCAAAGATTGGCGACCATTTCCCAGTGGTATGGTTTTATAAAAAATAAATACAGCTCCAAGGGCTGACACTTTATCCACGAGGTGTCAGCCCTTAATCCAAATATCCACTATTATTGCTTAGGAGTGGTCAACAAGTGACATTGTCAGAGACTAACGACAAGGAACTCAAACAAAAGACAATATCAGGCAATAGACTTTTATTTCAAATATTTTCGAAACCTACGTTTCCGAAACCTGCGTTTCGAAAACAAGAACACAGATATTGGCAATAGCTGTAGACGAAATAGAACATACTGCTTGCTTCTATGAGGTTAAACGCCAAGCCAAGGATGTTGTCATCGGTATTGTGAAAGAAAAAGCCGAGCATTTTTTCCAGATTACAGGAGGATTCAAGAAATACAACATAGAGTATAAGGGTCTGTCTATGGAGGATATGTAATCGGCTCTTGTTTATCCATTATAAAAGACAAAAACGAGATTTTCAGTGGTTTTATCTTTTATACAAGATAAATTCGGGAACAAAGTTTCTTTTTTATCTACCATGCCACTATTTGGCACAGCTTCGTAGTATCTTTGCAACCGTAAAACAAAAATAATAACATGACGACTATAGGGAAGACAGAGAAATTGAAGTGTATCTGCAATCCATGAACCATTATGAACTTGTAGGGGTCGCAACTTATCAATACCTTTGTCCTGCCAAACCAGAATCGGTCATCAGGAATGCAATATCCACAAGCAGACGGGGGCGATTGGGGGCAATAGTCCAAACACGAAAGGAATAGCTTATGTTTAGAGGAATGACAAAATTTGTCTGCGATAACTGCGGACATAAATTCAAGGGAATGGACTTTGAGTATTGCGCCACGGCGTTCACCGCCCCGGTAAAATGCCCTGAATGCGGCAGCTGGCACACCCGACCTTCTTCCGGTTTGTTTTTCAGTTCTAACAAATACATCTATAAGGAGATCTGGAAGACATTGGATGAAAAAATGAACAACACTGAAAAACAATAATATATGAACGACGGATTATTCTTTCGTCCCTTCGTCGGCTCGTCATACGCCGACGGAGGACTCTTCGGCAAGCGCATAATGGTGCTTGGCGAGAGCCATTACTGTGATGAGGGCTGCGCCGACTGCGGCGACTGCCTTCGTCATCGGGAGTGTATGGAGTTCACCAATGGTGTAGTGAAGCAATATCTCGACGACAGAGTGGAGCGGCAGAGATGGATGCAGACGCTGCTGAAGTTCGAGCGCTCGCTCGTGGGCAGGGAGACCGACCAGGCATTGAGACAGAGGATATGGCAGTCGGTGGTGTTCTACAACTATCTGCAAGTGGCAATGGGAGGTCCGCGTGAGGCTGGTACTTCTGCGCAATACCGCCAAGCCGGCGAGGCACTGTTCTGCATGATGGAAAAATACCAGCCAGAATATCTCATCGCATGGGGCAACCGCCTGTGGGACAAGCTTCCCGGCGAGCGCTGGACCGACGGCAGGGACATCATCGTGGACGGCTATAGCGTGGCAACAGGGACTTATACCCTGGCAAGCGGCAGACGGGTGAAGGTGATGGCTGTGAACCATCCGTCGGTGGGCTATTCGTGGGACTACTGGCACAGGGTGATAACGGAATTCTTGGGATAAAGGAGACTATATGAACAACAGAGTGAAATTCTATAGCTGGCTGATAACGCAGCTTAGTCGCCGGCCCATGACATTTGCTGAGATTGCCGATGCCTGGATGGATGCTACGGCTAATGTTTACAGGGAGGAGCTGCCGCTGCGCACGTTCCACCGCTACCGCAAGTGTATAGAGTCGCAGCTTGGCATCATGGTGGAATGTGGCGGCAAGGCTGACGGCTATCGCTATTACTTGAAGAAAGACCCCGTGGAGTGTGACGAGATAACGGAGTGGATGCTCAGTGCCTTGCGACTGGCATCGCTGCACGACATGCTGCAATACCACAACAAGGTGATGCTCGAGTCACCACCCCACAACTCCGAATACCTCGAAGACATACTCTCTGCTATAGACAAGCAGTATCTGCTAAAATTCCACTACGCCACGCCATTCGGCGTGGAGAAGGACTTTGCCTTGTTGCCTGCTTTCGTGAGGTTATTCAAGCAGCGCTGGTATGTCATTGGAGTGAACGAGAAAGAAGAGGTGCGCTGTCTGCCGTTCGACCGCATAACCTTCATGGAGACAGTATGCAAGAAACATCCTCTGCCGGCAAAGATAAAGCGGCAGCTCAACCCCGAAAACTACTTCGACGGTTGTTTCGGCATCATGCGTATGGAGGAGGAACCTATAGAGAAGGTGCGCATACGTGTATTCTACCCCGAATACAACTATATAGAGGAGGTGCCGCTGCACGACAGTCAGGAGAAGGTCGGCGAGTATGCCGACGGTGCGTATCGTGAATACACGCTCCGTGTGCGCCCCACCCGCGACTTCCTGCAGGAACTGCTGTGGCACGGACGCAACATCATGGTATTGAAGCCGGAAAACCTGCGGCAGAAGATGATTGCAATATTGAAAGATATGACGAAGAGCTACGAAACGGGAGAGTGTCTCAACGGGGAATAAACGCCTAACGCCCTAATGAACGATTTTGGGTAATCCTTATCACCTGTCCCATAGATTATAGTCGACGACACTGTTGTCATCCTGGCGGTTTGCCTTGCAGCCGCTTGGCTGACTTACAGTGTCATTCTCTTTATCAGCATCTTGGCTGCGGATGAAGAGCGATACTGCGAGTATGCAGACAAGCGCTGCCACGAGGGCAATGAGGAAGGAGATGAGGCGGAGGTCACGTTGACTCCTCATGAAGCGATTGCGCAAGGCTTCTATACTGTCGGGGCGCAGCGAGGCATCCTTCACTGTGCATATCCGCGACATCCTGCGCAGTTTCTTGCTGCCCGCAACCACTGCCATATCCTCCATCACCATACCGAGAGAATATATGTCAGCCCCGGGTTCGGCTACGGCACCCTCCAGAAGCTGCTCCGGGGCAAGGTATCTGTAAGTGCCTGCCGGCATCTTCAACACTCCGAAGAGGTCGCTGTCGGAAAGTCCGAAGTCTATTATCTTCACGTTCTTCCCCATGTGTGTCACCATGATGTTCGCCGGTTTTATGTCGCGGTGTACAATCTGCTTGCTGTGCATATAATCCAATGCGTCAATCATCTGCGACACTATTCTGAAGGCAAGTTCTGAGGAGAGTCTCTTTTCATCTATCAGCGTCTGCAGCGTGTCGCCGTCCACCTGTTCCATCACAATGGTATAGCCCATGCCGGCAAAGCGCTCCATGGCAAAGGTGCGGCAGATGTACGGATGTTCGAGTTGCAGACCGATTTCAAACTCTTTCACTATCGCCTGCTGATATATGGGAGTGAGGAGGAAATCCTCTTTCAGACATTTCAGCATGTAGCGTTTGCCATACCTCGTGGCTGCAAACAGGCGTGTAGGTCCGGAATTTGAAACATAACACTCCTGGATGTTGCCAAATCCCTTCTCTTCTGGCATAGGGTCGGCAGCCATCTCCTTGTCTATCGACTCGGTGAAGCCTGATGTGTAGTCGCAGTCCTGAGAACCTGCAGCGTCGGTTATTTGTTTTGAATCGTCTTGCATAATGTAATAATCCCATATCGGCAATCAGCCTGTTTATTTTTTCAGCTTCAATACGGTGAGTCCGCCGTTGCGGCCAGCCACGAAAGGCATGGTATGTTCGCCATTCCTGTCTATATACGGCAGCAGCAGCGGCTGTCCCTTGATGAAACATCCCGTGCAGAAGCGGTCGCCACTAAGCAGTTTGCTGTTTGCCGATGCCACCACCTCATATATGCTGTTTCCCGTATAGCGCAGAGTTATCAGTCGGTTGGGGCTCCACCCTATCATTATCTCCATGCCTACGGTCAGTTCTCCGCTCGTCAGCTGGTCTGCCATGAAGAAAGAGGAGTTGTATTTCGTGCTGCTCTTCAGCCAAAACACGAAAGCCTTGTAGTCGGCATGTCCGGCGTATTGCGCCAACAGGTCGAGAGTGGAAATCCTCGGCTTGTGGTCGTCAGCCACATATCCGTACAGGCGCTTCATGGTGGATGCCGAAATATTCTTTCCAGCCTTCTTTCTAAGATACAGTGAAAACTCTTCAAAGTCGGTCGTCGTACTCAGAGACTTTCCGTATTTCTCCTCAATGAGCAGTTTCAGTTCTTCTATTTCTGGTGTCGTCATAATCAGTCTGTAATGATGTTCTTGAATAATTTCCAACCGTCGCTCGCCTTGTAGATGTTCACCCTTCCCTTGGGCACATGCACACGGCAGGTTCCAAAGATGCCCGTTCCTTCGGTAGCAAAAGTCTTGGCATTGCATACAGGCGGCAGTTGGGCATCCACATATATGTCGGTGAGCGGACAGTCGGAGAAGGCATAGTCGGAAATCATCTCCGTCTTGCTGCCAAGGCGCACCACACGGAGCTGCTTGCAGCCCTGGAAGGTTGCCGTAGGCACCAAGCGCAGACCGCCCGGCATTTTCACCTCCTTCACCTTGCTGTCAATGAAGACGCCGGTACCAAGCGTGGTGATGTTGTCCGGAAACGTGAATGTCTCTATGCTGCACTCCCTGAAGGCGTAGTTGCCGATGGATGTGACAGTAGGCGGCAATGTATAGCTTCCGCTCTTGCCCATCGGGAACCATACGATGCGTGTGGCATCGGCATTGAGCAGCACACCGTCCTTGCCGATATAATGGGTGTTGGCTCCCGACACACTGATGCCCCGCAATGCCGAACAGCCGCTTGACGGCAATACGGATGCTGCCGATGCCGGTATGCTTATGTCTTCGAGAGCTGTGCAACGGGCAAAGGCATCCTTCTCTATCGTTGTAGTGCCAGTAGGCAAGGCTATCTTCACCAGACTTTCACAACCGGCGAACAACCCTTGTCCCACGACATTGTCTGAGGCATATCTCGAACCGTCGTAGGGGTCGCCTCCTGCAACTATCCTGGCGTCCGTCAGGTCTGCATCAGAAAGTCTGCCTGCCGTCGCCGCATCATCAAGTCCACGGCCCATCATCTCTCTCAGGCAACGCAGGTCGTCGCCATTCAAAGATCCCGCTATTGAGAGTCTGGTATAGGTATACAGTCCCTTGCCCAACAACGAGCGCAGCTGTCCCGCCTCACCGAGCATTACGGCATCACCGGTGGTGAATGTTATCGGTGTTCCTATGGTTTCGCCCATCCGGCTCTTGGCGTATGGCCATATCAGATACGTGGCATTACGATTGAGGTCGGAAATCAAGAGAGTCTGCCGTCCCTTGCCTTTCTGACAGTCTGTGAGCTGTACTCTCTGTCTGTCATCGGCAGCAGAGGAAAGGGCATACAGGCATCCGGTCTCCGTTATTGTCTCTCCGCCATCGTCGGTTATCTCATAACTGACAATCACGCTCATCGGTCCGTGGCTGACGATGCTTGCCTCGCTCACCGATGGCTTCTCGTTGGGCAGAGTGGTGAAGGTCAGCGTGTTTCCCCTTACTGTCGTCCTTCCGTTGTAGCCCTCAAGCATATAATAATAAGTGGTGGCAGGGATGAGTCCTGTGATGCGTGCCGTAGCCGACGGGGTGTTGCCGCCGGCAGCCGGTATCGTCTGACTCATCTCCTCCGCCATGCCGTATCTGAAACACAGCTGCGGCATCTCCGTCTCGCCTTCTACCATGGCAGAACCATTAAGCGTGGCTTCCGTACGTGTGATTTCTGTGGCTGGCAGCGTGGCGATGTGCGGCTCCAGATAGTCGGGTTTGTCGCTGGCACACGAGAAGAGGCAAGCGACAAGCAGCATGCAACAAAAAGCCGACAGCTGCTGACTGGCAATTCGCCACAAGGATATATGACGGGCGTTACGCCATATTATTGGTATGCATTTGTCATTTCTCATTCTTATCCCTCCATAGTTTTATACCCACACCAAGACTTCCCTGCCATTGCTTCCCGGCAATGGTGACGGCAGATGCCGACACGGCGATGCGACCGAACGACAGGAGAGCACCAGCCTCGCCTGCCACTCCCTTATGGGTAAGTCCGTTGTTCTGCATATATCCACCGCCCTCGCTCTCTGCCAACTGCCATGCCACGGCACTGCGACCATATCCAATGCCCTCGAAGAGAGACAGGTGCCTGGTCAGACGGTGTACTGCTCCGGCGGTCACGGTGTAATGGCTTTTGGCTGTATTGCCGGAATAATATGGTTTCTCTGCTGCTCCACCTATGCTGCCGTCTTTTGAGCAACTGCCGCGAGTGGTGCCTATACTACTGAAATCGGTGCTGGCATGAACAAAGAATCCATGGCGACGCATCATGGCAAAGAAGACTCCATACGAAGGTCCGTTGTCGTGGGCGCTGACGGTGGCAAGGGCATATAGGCACAAGGGCAATCTGGGTCTGGTCTTGGCCACGGTGACGGTATCTACTACTGTCCTCACCTGCACGATGGTGTCGTGGCGCTCCGTAACGGCGGGCTTCGGCAGAGTCAGTTTCATCTCATAAGTCATGCGGCTCTCCAATGCCATCCCCAACTTATAGTCGCGAAGCACGCCCCAATCCGGATGCTTCAGCGTTATCATCTTGGTTCCCTTCGGCAGATAAAGCCATATCTCGCCCACCTCGTCCTTGCGCTTCACTATGCCCAAAGGTGTGGAAAAGGCAAAGTCAGCCGGAGCCTCAACCTTCACCAGGGCACAAGCCTCATCATTGAGGTCGCGCACGCTGTTAACAAAGGCACTCACGTCGTTGGGCAGGATACGGAAACTGCTCACCGAGAATTCTTGTGAGAGCGCACTGCCTGCACTAAGCAGCCATAAGCAGACGACAAAGAGCAGTCTGCCGGCATTGCCAAAGGATGATGTTCTTTTCATATATTATATATAGTGAACTCGTTATATTATTCTTCTTTATCCCGAATCGGTAAGCAAACCATTTGGGGAGGATATTCATAGTCCTGGATTTCTGCTGACGCATTTGTCACTGCAGATTGAAATCCTGTATGCTTATCACGTCAGCACCATCGGCAACACTGGATGCCGGCTGCCAGGTGCGGACATGAATCACGGGCATCGACTTGTCTGTGAAGTCCCACAACAGGAACAGATACCCGTCGTCGCTGTAGCGGTCGCTGCTGTAGCGCTGCCGCAGCGTTACGCCATATATGCCGTCCATCGTGGGATGGCGAAGGATGCGGAAACCGGAGAACTTAACGTCAATCTTACTGTTTGAGGCAAACACCTTGGTGAGGCGTGCCATATATTGCTGCTTGGAGTGGATGGCGTAGCTCACCCGTGGTTCTGCTATACACTTGCCGTCTGTCGTGGCTGTCTTCACCACATTGCCCACGATAATCAGTGCCTTGTCGCTGAACACCTGGCGCAGGAAATCAATGTCTTTTGTAGTGTATGCAGAGCGCAGATGCTCACAGTAGTTGAGTATCGTGTGGCGCCGCTTGGCATCCTGCTCCGTCAACTTGCCCTGCAATATCTTCGATGCCTCCTTGAAGAACGCATGATCTTTCGCTATGGTCTTCAGTGGCACTTGTGATATAGACAGGCTTCTCCGCCCTGCTCCCGACGGCTTTGAAGCACCTCCGCCGGACAAAGATCCGGATGCCTCGCCATACTCCTGTCGGGCAGAAGCCTCGTCGGAGGTGGCAAACCGTGCCGTAGTTCCTGTGGCAACCTGTTCCGGGATACTCGCCTTACCCTCGTCAAAGAAGGTCACGATGCCCTGGCGGTCGATATACCCTTCGCGCCTGGAGCCCTCTTCTCTGAAACGGAGCCTGCCGCCGCGATAGCGGGTATCGATGATGCAGCCACGCAGGGGCACTGCAAACACCACGTTTCCCCTGTCGTCCTCAACGACATATTTCTTTTCCTTTCCGGCAAATGTCTGTTCCACCAATTCCAGTCCCTCGCTCACGCCATACCTCGTCTCGCTCTGTGGCTTGCCTTCATCAGTGAGAGCAGGCAGCCACAACGCCACGAGCCACAGACAGAGCAAGATGGCAAAGGCGGACAATATGCTGATAGTCTTCTTCATTTACGGTATAAGGTGTTTTATTGCCATTCCTTTATGTCCCCACCTATCTCTATTCTTATATTGTCGGGATTGTTGGGGATAATCAGGTTCACGAGATGCTCCATGCCGGGTTTGAACTGGAACTTGCTTTCATACAGATAACTCATGTTGTGCATGACGACTTCGATGAGCGGCATGCGGTTCTCTATGCGCTGCGGCACGATGATGGCAGAATACAGGTAGTCGCCGTCGTGATGTGCAGTGATAGTCTGCCTTACAGCCTTCGCATTGCGTGTTGCCACCCCTGCCTGAAGGTCTATCGTTGCCTCCGGCACGGTGTTATGCACATATACGGTGGCGTTTACTGGCATCTCGCCCTCAAAGTCCTCACCTTTTATCAGCCTTATCGTGAGTTTGCTCATGATATGTCTGAAGATGAGGTTCACCGGTTCGTCGGATGCCGCCACGCCCTTACATGAGGCATGGAGCAGGTCGCTCGCCTCATAACCACCGGGGGCTGTGGATGTCTTCTCCGTGGTCTGGTCGAGACTGACGCTGAACGGCTGGTCTTCGATGCTGCTCAGACTGTTGATATATGGATAGTAGGCATACACATTGTATGTGCCATCGTCCCAATACAGTGTTCTGGCTGCCGTCCACCCGTTGCCGCTGAATGTCATTGCCTCGTTGTTCACCACGTTGCCACCCAGCTGCAGTGGCTTGTCTGCCTGTGTCACGAAGATGCCCACCTTGTCGCCTTCCTCAAAATCCGTTGCCGCAGCATCCACCTTCTGGGCGGGATGGCTCATCACCAGCTTCATCTTCATGTTTTCTGCATCTGTCGGCTCATCCGTAGGCAGGATGTCCTGGCTGCACGATGTCACCCCGGCTACGGTCAGCACCAATGCCATATATATAATAGTATGTATCTTCATCTTCTAATCTAAATTGTATCCAATGGTCATTATCTGTGTCTTCTCACCTTCGCCATACGCAGCGGACTGCCCCTGCGTATCACGGGGCTGTGCTGATAGGTGGTGGCAGACCGCTGCGATGCCCTACCCCATGCCGAAACCCTGGCTGGACTTTGCGCCACACCGACGTCACGCTTGTCGTGCTTCACGAAATCTTCAAACGAGAATGTCTCTCCGGCATATCGCTTTATCCTCTTCACGATGCTCTCGCGGCTTATCGTGTTGTAATATGGTATGTCGTTGTTCATACATGAGTTCTGCTCCGAACGGTAGACACCGCGGGAGTGCATGAAACCGCCTTCATACACGTCAACGATATCACTGTAGCGGCTGTCGCTTATGAGATGGCTCCACCCCACTCCATGTATCTTGCCCGACAGCGAGAGGTTGTCATACCATCCATAGCTCTTGGCGGTGTTCAGTTCGTCTACGTGGCCGCAGCAGCTGCATCCGCAAGCGTCGATGAAGGCGTTGTGACAGATGGCTTCCTCACCGAGTTTTCCGAAGCCATGACCGCCTGCCTCATGCTGCACCACGCCACGGGAGTCGAGAGGATAGCCGTAGGTGCTGAGCGGACAGAAGGAGATTGCCGACCCATCTGCCCACATCTGCGTTATGCCGCCATAGTCGGTGGAGTTGGGCACTACGATGATGAGAGTCTGACAGAGGTTGTCTTTCGTAACGGTGGGTGCTCCCAGGGCGTAAGAGAATATCTCGTCGTATTCGGCTTTCAGTCCGGAGCCTCCCGTAAAGGTGGTGCCAAAACGGTTGTAGCGGATGGTATTCACCGAACCGATGCCCGACTCCGTAGACAGCGGCATGGCGGTGTAGACGTTGAAATACTGGCGGTAGGTTTTGTATGGCTCTATACCGAAGAAATATTCCATCTCCTGATTCATCACTTTCAGATATTCGCCAGAGGCAATTTCGTTGGCGTCATAACCGTCGCCAAGCAGTACGATGTTGATGCCACCACGATTGCCGCGTGTCGCCTTCTGCAGCGTCACCCATTCGTCCTCGCCATACTGGTAGCCATACTGCGAAACGCTGCATTCATGGGTGTAGTCCTTGTCTTTCAACCGGAACACCACCTTTCCGTCGCGCTTGCTGCCGGAGTTTTTCGCCGTTGCCTTGATGGTGATTGTAACATTAGTCTTCTTGTTGCCGCTCATTGGCGACACCTCACACCAGTCTGGCTTGCTTGCCACCTCCCATTCGCCCTCGGCATTGACGGTGATGGTCTGCTTATGCTCCGTACTGAGGGCGCAAGCTACAGAGGGGCTACATGTCAGTTCGTGGTGGGCGGCGATGCGCTTGAAGTCGCACCAGCCCTGAGCCGCCTGATAATGTGCTACGGCGGAAGACGGAACCTCAACGGTGAAATTTTCCTTTGAAACCCCATCAAAAGCACCGCTTTCTATACGGGGCGGCATAGTGCCACGGCATTCTATCGAACCGATGCCGAAACAGTTGTTGAATGCTCTCTGGCGTATCGTCTCCATAGACTCAGGAAATATGACACCCTCAAGCATCTTGCAACCTGTGAACGCATCTTCACCGATGCTCTCAATACCATCCGGGAGATTAAGTATGCCTGTGATGCGCCAGTTGTTGGCGAATGCGGAATTGCCAATATGTGTGACTTCTGATGGCAACTTCAGTTCACCGGAGAAATCATTGTTGCAGAAGGCATGGTCAGCGATTGCCTTCAGATTTCTGGGTAGACGCAATTCACCCTTGAAGTGACAGTTGTTAAAAGCTGTGCGGCCTATGTTTGTAGTTCCATCATGCAGGGTTAGCGTACCATTGAAGCCACATTCATTGAAAGCTTCGGCAGGAACTGTTGAAATACCTTGCGGTATCGTCAGT
>NZ_FR892570.1:0-64643 GCF_000436015.1 Prevotella sp. CAG:592
TTAACATAGAAAGCGATTTGGGTTAAAAGACAAACAAGATTCGTCCTTCCACAAGAGGAAGGCTTGTCGCTCCAAACCCCAAAGGCAGTCTGAAGCAAGGAGACGCAGCTCTAGTATCGACAGGACCGGCTATTATGAAAAAAGCTGAAAACATTTGGCTGTCTCGAAAATTATCATTACCTTTGTAGTAAATTTTAAAGCGACCTAAAGTGAAGAAAAAATTATACATACTACTGATATCCCTCATGCCGCTGGCAGGCTTCGCACAGAAGATAACGCTCGGCTCATGTGTGACCAAAGACGGAGGGCAATACAAAGGGGAGATGCTCGCGGGAAAACCCAACGGCAAAGGAAACGCCATATATAAGAACGGGGACACCTATGAAGGCGAATACGTGAAGGGAAGGCGCCAGGGATTCGGCGTGTACACATTCTCCGACGGAGAGAAATACGAAGGACAATGGTATCAGGACCAGCAGCACGGCAAGGGAACATACCACTTCATGAACAACAACAAATACGACGGACTCTGGTTCAGAGACTACCAGGAGGGGCATGGAGTGATGTACTACTACAACGGCGACAAATACGACGGAAACTGGTATCACGACAAACGTAACGGAAAAGGACGATACACCTACGCCAGCGGAGCATACTACGACGGACAATGGAAAGACGACAAGAAATGCGGCGAAGGGTTCTTCGACTGGGGTGACGGAACCACATACAAGGGAATGTGGCTCGACAACATGCGCTCGGGAAAGGGAGTGAACAAATACTCCGACGGAGACGTGTATGAAGGAGAATGGCTCGAAGACATGCAGAACGGCAAGGGAATATACAGATTCAGAAACGGAGACGTGTATGAAGGAGACTACCTGCACGGCAAACGCACAGGAGAAGGGATATTCAGATTCGCCAACGGAGACAAATACACAGGACACTTCAACGAAGGGAACATGGAAGGAAACGGCACCTTCGCATGGAAAAACGGAGACGTGTATGTGGGCTCATGGAAGCAAGACAAGCAGAACGGACACGGAAAGCTGACAAAGAAAAACGGCGACGTGTTTGAAGGCGAATTCAAAGACGGACTGCAGAACGGAACGATGATAATCCACTTTGCCGACGGAAGGAAATTCAAAGGAGTATACAAAAACGGAAAACGCAACGGAAACTCAATAGAAGTGGACAAAGACGGCAAAAGGACCGAAGGAGAATACAAGGACGACCTGAAAGACGGAAAGTTCATCATAAAAGACCGAAACGGAAACATCACCGCACAGGAGATGTACAGGATGGGCAGAAAGTCCTGACAATCAAAGAGCTGTAACAAAAAGGCACGGAAAACCGACTGCCGAAAGACTGAGTGACCAATGGCCGAAAGGAACAGGAAACCCAATGACTGGAAAGGCAAAGAGGCCGTCAGCCCGGAATGACGCAGCGCAAACGGAAAACGAACAACAACGGAGCCCCAAACACGGAGCGACGGACAAACGACAAATCTAATAAAAAAACAAAGCATCATGGTAATTGACACAATCGACAACCTGGAGAAGTACGCGACACTCAACCCGCTCTTCAAGGACGTGGTGGAATTCATCAAAGCAAACGACCTCAACACTCTCGAGGAAGGAAAGCACTTCATCAAGGACAAAGACCTCTTCGTCAACATACAGACCGCAAAGGGCAAGACAAAACAAGAGGCAAAGCTGGAGACACACAAGAGGATGATCGACATACAGATTCCGCTCTCGGCAGAAGAGACATTCGGATACACACCACTATGCAACCTGCCAGAAGAGGAATACAACGAAGAGAAAGATATCACGAAATACGCTATCCTCGCCGACACATATTTCACATGCAAGCCTGGGGAATTCGCAATATTCTTCCCGCAAGACGGCCATGCACCATGCGTGTCGGAAGAACCTCAGTTCAAGAAGGCTATATTCAAAGTGCTGGCATGACGCCTGCATACAGCGGAACAATGAGAGGAGGATAAACATCAACTAACGAAACAACTATCAGTAAATCATGGCAAGCAGAACAACGAAAGCCGATTCGCGGAAAACGGCAACGGCGAAAAAGGACCAGCCCAGACATATAGGCATCGTGCAGAAAGACCCGTATCTCGAACCATACGAAGACGCCATACGTGGCAGACACGAGCATGCGGAATGGAAAAAGAACCAGCTGACAAACAACGGAAAGAAGACGCTTGCCGCATTCGCCAGCGGACACGACTACTACGGACTACACAAGATGAAGCGCGGATGGGTGTTCAGAGAGTGGGCGCCGAACGCAACCGACATCTATCTCGTGGGCGACTTCAACAACTGGACGGAGGACGAAAGATACAGAGCCAGAAGAATAGAGGGAACGGGAAACTGGGAACTCAAACTCTCTGAAAAGGCGATGAAACACGGCGACCTCTACAAGATGCACGTGTATTGGCAAGGAGGCGACGGAGAGAGAATACCGGCATGGGCACAAAGAGTGGTGCAGGACGAAGAAACCAAGATATTCTCTGCACAGGTGTGGAACCCCGAACCTTATGTGTGGAAGAAAAACAAATTCGCCCCATGCAAATCGCCGCTACTCATATACGAATGCCACATCGGAATGGCACAGGATGCCGAAAAGGTGGGCACATACACGGAATTCAGAGACAACGTGCTGCCCAGAATACAGAAAGACGGATACAACTGCATTCAGATAATGGCAATACAGGAGCACCCGTATTACGGTTCCTTCGGCTACCACGTGAGCAGTTTCTTCGCACCGTCGAGCCGTTTCGGAACACCCGAAGAACTAAAGTCGCTCATCGACACGGCACACGGGATGGGAATTGCTGTGATAATGGACATCGTGCACAGCCACGCCGTGAAAAACGAAACCGAAGGGCTGGGAAACCTGGCTGGAGACCCCTGCCAATACTTCTACGGAGGCGACAGAAGGGAACACCCTGCATGGGACAGCCTGTGCTTCGACTACGGAAAAGACGACGTGGTGCACTTTCTGCTCAGCAACTGCAAATACTGGATGCAGGAATTCCGATTCGACGGATTCCGGTTCGACGGAGTGACCTCGATGCTGTACTACAGCCACGGACTGGGAGAGGCGTTCTGCAACTACGGCGACTACTACAATGGTCATGAAGACGACAACGCCATCTGCTATCTCACACTCGCCAACGAACTCATACACGAAATCAACCCCAAGGCTATAACAATAGCCGAAGAGGTGAGCGGAATGCCAGGACTGGCTGCCAAGGTAAAAGACGGAGGAATAGGATTCGACTACAGAATGGCGATGAACATCCCCGACTACTGGATAAAGACGATAAAGGAGAAAAGAGACGAAGACTGGAAGCCGAGCAGCATCTTCTGGGAGGTGAAGAACAGAAGGTCCGACGAGAAGACTATCAGCTACTGCGAAAGCCACGACCAGGCTCTCGTAGGCGACAAGACGATTATATTCAGACTCATCGACTCCGACATGTACTGGCACTTCAAGAAGGGCGACGAGAACGGAACCGTGGAAAGAGGAATAGCCCTGCACAAGATGATAAGACTCGTCACGGCAACGACCATAAACGGAGGATATCTCAACTTCATGGGCAACGAGTTCGGACACCCGGAATGGATTGACTTCCCACGCGAAGGCAACGGATGGAGCTATAAATACGCACGCAGACAATGGAACCTCGTAGACAACAAGGAACTGGACTACCACTATCTGGGCGACTTCGACAAGAGGATGCTCGAGACGATGAAGATGGTGAAGAACTTCCAGAACACCAGACTGCAGGAAGTCTGGCACAACGACGACGACCAGATACTGGCATACATGAGGGGTGACCTGCTCTTCGTGTTCAACTTCAACCCAGTGAAATCGTTCACAGGATACGGATTCCTCGTGCCGACAGGCTCCTACGACGTGGTGCTCAATACAGATGCAAAGGAATATGGGGGATTCGGGTTTGCCGACGACAGCATCACCCACCTCACAAATTACGACCAACTGTATGTGGACCAGCATAAAGAATGGCTGAAGCTATACATTCCGGCAAGATCTGCAGTAGTATTGAAGAAGAATTAAAATGACCAAAAGTATATTCACAAACAGAGGCAATGACACATGGATTGCAGAAATTGCATGTGCCATTGTCTTTTGCATTTTCACATTCGCCTACCTGTTTTTTTATCAGGCAGACCTCCTGACAATGGAGCAGCACGTATTGTCTGACGGACTGACAAAATACAACCGCACCATAGGAGCTGTCATCATCACGGCAATCCTGCTGCTGCTTCAGCAGGGAGTGGACGCGGCAACGAAGAGGACAATCAAGATGCCGGCACTCACCTACTTTCCCCCGGCGATGCTGCTGGCGATGCTCACCGACATCAGTCCGAGCATAGACCACGGCTACTCTATTGGCAAATGGGCATGGCTCGCCCCCCTGCTGCTCACGGCTTGGGGAGTAGCGGCGTATGTTTCGGCAAGACATAAAGACAGCGACAGCCCGAAGCAGAAAACCATAGTGCAGACTATATGGGAAAACATTCTGGCAATGTCAGCCCTATATATTTTCATAGGCGCCACGGCAAACACAGACAGAGTGTTCCACGAGAGGATGAAAATGGAAGTGATGGTGGCTGAAGGCAAATACAAGGATGCGCTCAACGTGAAGACAAGCAAGGCTGACAAAGACTCCACAATCACGATGCTAAGAGCCTACGCCCTGGCAAGAGAGGGCAAGATGGGCGAAAGACTGTTTGAATACAGAGTGTATGGAGGGTCGGAAGCACTGCTGCCAAACGGCACTACGGTGAAGAGTCTGCTACTGCCTAAATATGAAATATTCCGCTTCGTGGCAAAGCCGGCAGTAGAGAAGATGGGGGTGACACAGTATCTGAAATGGATGAAAAAACACAGATACGCCAAAAAGCCGCTCAGGGACTATCTGCTCTGCGCCTATCTTATGGACAGGAAGATTGACCTCTTCGTGAAAGAACTCGTGGACGACAAGGAAACGGAATTCGAAAAACTGCCGAAACACTACAGAGAGGCTCTGATATTATACAACCACATCAGGTCGAACCCCATGGTTTCTTACCACAACGACATCATGGACACCGACTACACAGACATGCAGAACATTCTGAGAAGCGTGACGAACAAGAAAGAGGCAATGTCGATGGCTGGAAAATCATACGGCAACACATACTGGTATTATTATTTCTCAGGAAAGTGAAGTGGAAAGACTGCATTTTCTTGAACAAAAATTTCAAGCATAAATAAATTTAGCTTAATTTTGCATATCTGCATCAGTAATGAATGTGTAGAGAAGAATGTTTAAACAACTAAGGAAGAACTGAAATATATAACGGAGGAAGGAAAGTAAAATATAACGGAGAAAAGACAATGAAAACGGAAGATGACATAAAGAAAGCAGTAGAAGTGATGAGAAACGGCGGGATTATATTATACCCCACCGACACGATATGGGGCATAGGCTGCGACGCCACAAACAGAGACGCCGTGGAAAGGATCTACAAGCTGAAGCGACGCGACGACCACAAGGCGATGATCTGCCTCGTAGACTCTGACGCAAGGCTGCAAAGATACGTGAGAAACGTGCCGGAAGTGGCATGGGACCTGCTTGAGCTGGCTGAAAAACCGACAACCGTGATATTGGACAATGCCGTAAACCTGGCAGACAACCTGATAGCCGACGACGGAAGCATAGCGATGAGAATTACCAAAGAACCGTTCTCCAAAGAATTATGCTACAGATTCCAGAAGCCGATAGTATCCACAAGCGCAAACATCAGCGGAGAACCCGCCGCACAGAATTACATGGACATCAGTGAAGAGATACTGAATGGCGTGGACTATGTGTGCTGGTCGAGAAGACAGGAGCACAAGCCCCACAATCCATCAAGCATCATAAAGCTGTCGGAGAACGGCGAGGTGAAAATCATCAGATAGAAAAGAGAAAGACTTGAGGAACAAATCATGCACGAAAAAATATCAGCGCTGCTGAACCAGGTCATTGAATGGCGCACAAGACACATTAACAACAAGCAGTTCACATTGATACTGAGCCTGGCTGTCGGTTTCCTTGCTGCAGTAGCAGCAAGCATACTACACACGCTCATCAAGCAGATACAGCATCTGCTCACGGTGGGATTCGACATCGACGGATTCAACTGGCTATATCTCATATATCCGGTGATAGGAATCTTCCTCACGTCGCTATTCGTAAGATACATCGTGAGAGACAACATCAGCCACGGAATAACACGCATCCTATACGCCATCAGCAGCAAGAAAAACAGACTTAAAGCCCACAACTGCTGGAGCTCCGTGATAGCGTCTGCCATCACCATCGGATGCGGAGGAAGCGTGGGAGCCGAGGCGCCTATCGTGCTAACTGGCTCAGCGATAGGAAGCAACCTGGGAAGGCTGTTCAAGATGGACAACCACACGCTGATGCTGCTCGTGGGATGTGGCGCGGCAGCTGCCATCGCAGGAATCTTCAAGGCGCCGATAGCCGGACTGGTATTCACGCTCGAGGTATTGATGATAGACCTGACGATGGCTTCACTCCTGCCAATACTCATAGCCAGCGTGACGGCAGCATGCTTCACATACATATTCTCGTCGGACGGAGTGCTATTCGATTTCCATGTTGACGGAACGTGGACTCTCTCAAGAGTGCCCGCATATATACTGATGGGAGTGGCTGGCGGAATAATAAGCCTGTATTTCATGCGCACGATGACAGCATGCGAGGGCGTGTTCGGAAAACTCAAGAACCATCCATACATAAAGCTGGCTCTCGGAGGAGCTATGCTAAGCACACTCATTGCCTTGTTCCCCGTGCTCTATGGCGAAGGATACCACAGCATCAACATTCTACTCAACGGAAGGACTCCGCAGGACTGGGACCAAATCCTCAACAACTCTCTCTTCTACGGACACAGCAACCTGCTCGTGGTGTATGTACTGCTTGTAATACTCACCAAAGTGTTTGCCACATCAGCTACCAACGGAGGAGGAGGATGCGGAGGAACATTCGCACCGTCATTGTTCATCGGAGCCTATGTGGGATTCTTGTTCGCAAGACTCTGGAACATGTATGAAATCGGAATTTACGTGCCTGAAAAGAATTTCGTGCTCCTGGGAATGGCTGCCGTAATGGCGGGAGTAATGCATGCTCCGCTCACGGGAATATTCCTTATAGCCGAAATAACAGGAGGCTACCAGATGTTCATTCCGCTGATGATTGTCAGCATCTGCTCATATCTTACAATCATCATCTTCGAACCGCACAGCATATACGGCATGCGACTGGCAAGGCAGGGAAAACTCATCACCCATCACACAGACAAGGCAATCCTCACGCTCATGAACATAGACAGCGTGATTGACAAGAACATCAGCCACGTGCCTGAGGACATGGACCTCGGAGCTCTCGTACACGCCATAAGCAGAAGCCACACCACCATCCTGCCCGTTCTAGACGAGGGCGGGAAGTTCATGGGAGAAATCGATATGTCGAAGATCAGGCACATAATATTCAGGACGGAACTTTACCACCACTTCAAGGTGAAGCAGCTAATATCCCAACCGCCATGTGTGCTCAGCGTGAACGACCCTATGGAGACAGTGATGAAGAATTTCGACCAAACAGACGCCGGAATGCTGCCTGTACTTGAAACCGACGGCACGTTGAGAGGCTACGTAAGCCGCTCGCATCTATATTCCACTTACAGGAAAATGGTGGCAGACATGTCGGCTGAATAACCGCAGAAACACACCTATAAGACAATAAAACCGCCGAATTGCTAACGCAAAACAAGCGACAAGCATACTACAAACAAGCGGTTGTCAGATGACAAACAACGATAAAAGCAAGCTAACGAGAAGACAAAACTTCTCTTAGCTTGCTTTTATCATTAAGACAAAAATGCGTTTATCCCAAAACGGTCATTAGGGCTTGCTATATATTACCAATCTGAGTCTACAGCTTAACCTAACAGACAGGTCTACAATTTCACTTTCCAACCCGAAACATCCTTACCATTAAGGAAATCGCGCGCCTCCATCCTCTTCTTGCCGCTAAGCTGGATGACTTCAAGCTGCAGCTTATAATCCGAAGCATTGACAAGCAGACGACCCTGGTCTACGGTAAACAGTCCTACCCCACCGTCGGAAGGGATTTCCGTCTTGGCAGCCTTATATATCTTGAGCACAGATTCCTTGCCCTTGTCGTCGAGCACGGCAGTCCATGCTCCTGGCACTGGTGAAAGACCACGAATGAAGTCATAAACCTTCTTTACAGGCTGATTCCAAGAAATATTACACGTATCCTTGAAAATCTTTGGGGCTGAATGCAAATCTGACGATGAAGCCACCATGTCGCTTTGAGCCATAGACTCAACATGGCCGTCGCCTTCCAACATCTTGTCGATAGTCTTCAGAGCGAGATTTGCTCCCAACTCCATCAGACCGTCATAAACATTCTCCACGTTGTAGTCGTCGTGGATGTCGAAGGTGTCTTGCATTATAATCCTGCCTGTGTCAATGTCGTGGTCGAGGAAGAAAGTGGTGACTCCTGTCTGTACCTCACCATTGATGACTGCCCAGTTTATAGGTGCTGCGCCACGATATTGCGGCAGCAAGGCGGCATGAACATTGAATGTGCCGAAACGCGGCATAGACCATACCACCTCCGGAAGCATGCGGAACGCCACTACCACCTGGAGGTCGGCATCATAGGCACGCAAGGCTTCAACAAACTCCGGGTCTTTCATCCTGACGGGCTGCAGAACAGGGATGTTCTTGCTCATCGCATATTGCTTTACAAGCGAAGGCTGGAGCGTGTCTTGATGACGGCCCACGGGTTTGTCGGGCTGGGTCACCACGGCAACGACGTTATAGCCACCCTCCACGAGTTTGCTCAACGTACCGACGGCAAACTCCGGAGTACCCATGAACACTATACGTAAATCTTTCTTTTCCATTTGATTATTCAACAGTAACTGATTTTGCGAGGTTTCTTGGCTGGTCCACATTAAGGCCCTTGAACACGGCTACATGATAGGCTATCAGCTGCAACGGCAAGACAGAGAGCAATGGTGCCACTACAGGCAAAGTGGCAGGAATCTCAATTGTGGCCTCGGCAATGTTTTTCACCGCTTCATCGCCTTCTGTGACAATTGCGATGATTCTGCCATTACGGGCTTTCACCTCCTGGATGTTGCTCAATATCTTCTTGTATAGCTGATGGTGGGTGGCGACGAAAACCACTGGCATATTCTCATCAACCAACGCAATCGGGCCATGCTTCATCTCTGCTGCCGGATAGCCCTCAGCATGGATATAACTGATTTCCTTAAGTTTCAGAGCTCCCTCAAGAGCTACAGGATAGTTGAAGCCACGACCCATATAAAGAGCATTGCGGGCATAGGTCAGAGTGCGCGAAATGTCTTTTGTCAAAGCATCCTGCTCCAACACCTTCTTCATCTTCTCTGGTATGAGAGACAACTCTGTAACGTATTTCTCAAACTCCATCTGGGAAATGCTGCCCAGTTCATGACCCAGAGCCAGGGCAAAGAGGGTAAGAACCATCACCTGACCGGTAAACGCCTTGGTTGAAGCAACACCAATCTCCGGACCGACATGAGTATAAATACCTGTATCGGAGGCACGGGCTATACTTGAACCTACTACATTCACGATACCGAAACACAGGGCACCTCTTTCTTTTGCCAATTCAAAGGCGGCAAGGGTATCTGCAGTCTCTCCACTCTGGGAAATGGCTATGACGACATCTCCTGGCTGAATGACAGGCTTGCGGTATCTGAACTCTGAGGCATACTCCACATCAACGGGAATCTTCGCCCATTGCTCTATCATCTGCTTGCCAATCAGACCAGCATGCCATGAAGTGCCACAGGCTACGATAATGAAACGGCTGGCACGCAAAAGCCTGTCGCGATGCTGGTTTATCGCACTGAGCACAATCTTCTTCTCATCTGCCAGCAATCTTCCTCTGATACAATCGGAGATACAGCGTGGCTGGTCATAAATCTCTTTGAGCATGAAATGTTCATAACCTCCCTTCTCAAGAGTATCGAGATTTACGTCCACTTCCTTGATCTTAGGGTCTACATCCTCATTGTCAAGTGTATGGATCTCCATTTTCTGTCCTACCTTCAGCAGAGCCACCTCTCCATCATTCAAATATACCATCTGCTTGGTGTATTCCACGATAGGCAGAGCGTCTGAAGCAAGGAAAAATTCCTTGTGGTCTTCACCAATTCCGACTACAAGCGGACTTGACTTTCTTGCCACTACGATTTTGTCTGGGTTCTCCTTGTCAACCACAGCAATGGCATATGCTCCCGTTACTCGACGCAAAGCCGAAACTACGGCACCTTCCAGATCCTTGCCGTACTCATCCTGTATGAACTGAATCAACTGAACAAGCACTTCGGTATCTGTAGAACTCTTGAAGGTAAAACCCTTGCCCTCAAGAAAAGTCTTCAGATTGGAGTAGTTCTCGATAATGCCGTTATGAACAAGGGCCAGTCTGCCATTTTGTGAGACGTGGGGATGAGCATTCAATGTAGAAGGCTCTCCATGTGTAGCCCAACGAGTATGGGCAATGCCGATATGGCCGGATATGTCTTTAGAGGCAGCAGACTCTTCCAGATTGCTGACCTTACCCTTATACTTATAAATGTTCATCTTATGATCGCCGGCAAGAAGAGCAACGCCTGCCGAGTCATAACCACGATATTCCAGACGATGCAAACCTTTTATCAAAATCGGATAAGCATCTCTATATCCTATATATCCTACTATACCACACATAATTTATCTAATTAAAAATTGTTGTTAAAAAACTAATCCGTATCGAATGATATTTGTACGCAAAGGTAACAAATAAAAATAAAACAATAGAAGATTTTCTATCTTTTATGTAATTGAGAACCAAGACTGGATTCCTATTCAATACATAATACCCAATGAAAGCAAGGACGTCATTTCACCTTATTGAACACGAACCTTACGATGATGAAATTGACTGGTATTGATATTGCATACGCAGGAATCGGCGCCAGAGCTTTATGAATTCCTAACCAGACAAAAAAATTGAGCAGGCTTACTTGCAGCATGAAATTTATACAATGAGCAATTATAAAGCCCATGCCATTACGCTTCGTGGTCTTCTTCTTGAACGTGAAATACGCCGACATCAAATAATTGAACACGAAACTCAAAAAATAGCCGACGGCAAAAGCCAATGACATATTGACCGACAGCAAAAGCAGTACAAAATATATACCATAATGCAACGCTGTAGCCAACCCGCCTGTTATTATAAAGCGGAAAACCTCTGATTGGGTGAACGATCTGATATTTGCCATTAAAATATTCATCACAAGAAATGTATCAAAAAGCCGGCCTCCCAAAAGGAAGACCGACTTCTTAAGAAATTGATCAGGATATTAAAATCATTTTCTTGACCACCAATGCTTTTTCTTTGGAGGTTCCTGATTCAAATCAGTCAACATACTCTCCTTCAACACTCTGCGGTAACTCTTGCCGCTACATATCATCTGATATATCAGCCCCCATTCCGGTAGACCGCCGATGTTTCTGTCATCAATGAATATATCAGCCTTGATTTTCCTGCTGAAATGGTTGTTGTTCTGAGCGCCGTTCTCTTCGGGATAATCCTTGTTTACTGCCCAGAATTCCACGCCCCTTTCCCTGCACCACTCCACGGCTTCATCCAGAAGTTTGCCTTCTCTTACTGACCATAAGATCAATTTATGCCTGTCAGCAATGAGCTGTTTGAGGGTGTCGGTGGCAAAAGGTATTTCTTCACCGATCTCAGGATAACGATGTTCTACAATCGTTCCGTCAAAATCAACTGCTATCGTCATTATTTCAACTTCAGAGAGTTATCGTTTTCATTGCCATACTTGTTGCCATAGGTGCCGTAGGTTCCATATCTAGAAGAGCTGTATTTGCCATAGCTTCCATATTTGCCATAAGAACCATAATAGCGGTATTTACCGTATTTGCCTACACCGTAATAGTAGCCGTATTTCTTCTTCGACATGTCGATGCCATTAAGTACAATAGACATGTTTGGAAGTTTCTTCTCGGCATTCAACTGGTTGATGAGGCCGAATGCAGACTTAGGAGTATAGTCGGCACGACAAATGAAGACAGTAGCGTCTGAAACCTTTCCAACCTGGAGAGTGTCTGTGACCAGACCTACTGGAGCAGTATCGATAAGTATGTAATCGTAATGCTCCTTAAGCTGATCGATAACGGTGTAGAGGGAAGGACGTGTCACGATTTCTCCTGGGTTTGGAGGAATAGGACCAGCCATAAGCAAGTCAAGATTAGGATTAATCTCAGAGGGGAGTATTTCCTTTTCCACATCAGTCCAAGTAGGGTTGTCTTTCATCAGCAACTTGGTTATACCGTTATGATGGTTGTCTATCTCGAACAGCTCAGCCAATCTTGGCTTACGGATGTCAAGACCTACGAGAATTACTTTCTTTTCAAGCAAGGCGAAACTTATTGCCAGGTTTGCAGCATTGAAGGTCTTGCCCTCACCTGATGTTGAAGAGGTGAACATGATTACCTTCTGTCCCTCCTTAAGCATAAACTGAAGGTTTGTTCGCATAGAACGGAAAATCTCTTCCATCTGGTTGTTCTGGTTTTCATGCACAACGATATCCGCACGTGTCTTCACAGCGTCGTTGGCTACGGCAACGTCAGCGATAATAGGAAGATCGGTAAGCGATTCAACATCATCATGACCTTCAATACGATAACGGAAGAACTGGATAACATACAGAATTCCGGCAGGGATACACAGACCGAGAACAAAGCCAATAAGCATAATCATAATGCTCTTTGGACTGATTACACCGGCAAACTGAGGCAACTCGATAAGTTTACCCTTATCTGCCGTAGCTGCCAGTGAAATGGAGTTTTCCTCTCTCTTCTGCAGCAACATCAGATACAGGCCGGACTTAACCTCCTGCTGACGTCCTATCTGTGTCAGTATCCTTTCTTGCTCTGGAGTTCTTGCCACTTCACTGTTATACTGACCATATTGTGAAGCCACAGCATCGCGCTGGATTTCAAGATTACGTTTCGCCTGTCCGAGCGCCATCTTGATGCTCACGCTGATGTCATTAAGCTGAGAGGTCAGCTCCTCTACTACAGGAGAGCTTTCGGATGCAGTGCGCAGGAGTCGGTTTCTCTCCAATGCCACCTTATTATAATCATTGATCAATGAAGTGGAGGCAGCATCCTGCAGACCGACGTTTGAAGGAATTACCTGATACTTATTGCCAGGACGCTCCACGAACTGTATCAAACTGTTCAAGAGAGAGATTTGGGTTCCGGCATCTTTAAGTTTCTGCTCATAAGAAGAGAGGTTAGTAACGCTATTGCTGGCACCTGTCTTGATGTCAACGAGTCTGTTGCTTCTCTTATAGTCCTCGAGAGCCCCCTCAGTAGTACTCAATTCGGCATTGATCTTCTCAAGTCGTTCATTGACGAATGCCTCAGTACGCCTTGCTATCTCATTCTTGTCTTCGTTAGCCTGTCTGTTATAACAGATAGCCAACTGGCTCAGATAATCAATACCGCGCTGGATATTCTGGTCATTGAGCTGGAGATTCAACGTTGAAGAAGAAGCACTGGTCTGGGAAACGGCAAGCGAAGCACTGTATTTGCCAGCCATAGCCATAGGAGAACAGATTGAAACGATTTCTTCATCACCGTCATTCATCACACGTGTGGCGTTTCTTGTAAGATAAATCGTGCCTGCCTTGGTACGAATTGTAGCAGGCAGCATCTTTACTGTCGTGTTTATCTCATATGGTCCTGAATACATGTTCTCACCAAGCGAAACGAAATATGTTCCATTAACAACATAACTGTCTCCATCTCTCTTGATAGTCATGTTTACAGGCTGGTTCAACTTCTCTACATGAGCAGGATCCATATCAACGTTTACTGCCTGGTCTTTATAAAGGATGTTGTTCTTGAAACGGCCCTTGTTCCAATATGATACATAGAGCTTAAGATCTCTCACAGCCTCGGCTGCAAGGGTCCTCGTCTGAAGAATTTCCATCTCATTCTCCAAGCCATAGTTATTGGAGATAATACCAAGGTTCGCCATCTCACTAAGTCTTCCACGTCTTCCATTATCACCATCATCTTTGACAAGCAACTTGGCAACAGTGGAATATACAGGCGTAGAATATCTAAGATACAGATATGACGCACCTATACAGATGATAAGTGATAGTACAAACCATTTCCAATTCAGAAGGAACAAAGTGAATATTTTCTGAAAATCGAAAGAAGATTTTTCGTTGTCTTCATCGATAGAATAAAGATTTTTTTGTTGTTCAACCACCATATGATATTTAATTTTTATTGTCTACTAAATTATAGAGATACTGCCCATAATTATTCTTCATCATAGGCTTGGCTGTTTCAAGAAGCTGAGCATCCGTTATCCATCCTTGTTTATATGCGATTTCTTCAAGACAAGCCACTTTCAGTCCCTGGCGTTTTTCTATCACCTCTATAAAGGTACTGGCCTCCGACAAGCTGTCATGGGTTCCTGTATCGAGCCATGCGAAACCTCGCTGAAGAGTCTTTACTTTCAAATCGCCACGTTTCAGATATTCCTGGTTGACGGTGGTTATTTCAAGCTCGCCCCTTGCGCTTGGTTTAATGGTCTTGGCTATACGGACGACATCATTGGGATAGAAATACAATCCGACTACAGCATAATTGCTTTTTGGGCATTCCGGCTTTTCTTCAATACTCAGGCAGTTGCCTTCTGCATCAAATTCCGCCACGCCATATCTTTCAGGATCATTGACATAATATCCGAAGACTGTTGCCTTTTTCTCTTTCTCTGCAGTCTTCACACTATCTTTAAGCAGACCGGTAAAACCGGATCCATAAAATATGTTGTCACCAAGCACAAGACACACGTCGTCATTTCCGACAAAATCTTCACCGATTATAAAAGCCTGCGCCAACCCATCGGGGGATGGCTGTTCCGCATACTGGAAGCTTACACCGAAATCCGATCCGTCACCCAGAAGCCTTTTGAAACCAGGCAAATCATAAGGAGTAGAAATTATAAGAATTTCCCTTATGCCAGCCAACATCAGAACTGATATCGGATAATAAATCATTGGCTTGTCGAAAATAGGTATAAGCTGTTTGCTGATACCTTTTGTTATAGGATAGAGGCGTGTTCCGGACCCACCTGCCAAAACGATTCCTTTCATTTTAGTGCCGTTTAAATAATTAAATTCTAATTTAATCGCAATCTCATATTGACATAAGAATATCTTATTATGGACTGCAAAGGTAATAATAAAAATTACATTATTCAATTTTTATTTTGATTTTTGCTGAAAATCAAGTACATTTGCATAAACTTTTAATTCGACATAACAACTTTATCATATAAAACATTAAAATCAATCATAATGAGCATATTCAGCAAGTTATTTGGACACAAAGATAATGAAGAGCAAAAGATAGGCGGAATGGAAGACTACATGACCCTGATCAGAGTATATTTCCAGGCAGCTATCGCAGAACGAGTCGGCATCACAAACCTTAACGCCCTACCCGACCTCAGACAGTTCAAGACTTCACTCCACATACCTACAGTCAACAATAAATTAGGTATAGGAGAAAAATCACACTGCAAAAAAATGCTGCGTGACATATATGGCACCGAAGACTATTTCTTCAAAGAAATCGACCAAAGCATCAGAAAAGGATGTTCGAAGATGCAAGACGTGCAGGTTTACCTTTTGCAGTTCCAGAATTTCACACAGAATCTCATGATGCTTACCGGCAACTTGATGAAATTCAAATTGAGACTTCCTTCTATATTCAAGAAGGCATTATATTCTATGACGGAAAAAACCATTTCCGACATCTTCAACAAGAACAATTACACGGACCAAAGCGTACTGAAAGCGGTTGTTGAAGTAAGACAATACGACAAACGTTTGGGATTCAGCCAAAAATGGACAACAGACTTTGTATATCAGGTAGTCATGCTGGCAAAAAAGGAGAAAAAGCCTCAAAACGAAGAATAAGACAAGGCTTTTGTACGAAAAATTTGTACGATAAAACAAAAAACATTAAATTTGTAGGCAAAATAGTATCTGATGGCTGACAATGATAAAATCATAACACTTTTTACAACGCGCATAAGGCAGATGATTCTCCAATATAAAGAAACCAAGAAAGAGAATGAAGAGCTTTATGAAATGGTTGATGCCAAAGAGGCAGAAATCAAGCAGTTGAAATTAGAGTTGGAGCAGGCACAGAACAACTACAAAAGCTTGAAGACAGCCAGAATGCTGGAAGTTGCTGATGGAGACATCGAAGAATCAAAGAAAAAGATAGCTTCCATGATCAGGGATGTCAACAAGTGTATCACACTGTTAAGCGGAAAATAACCAGAGTGATGGCAGGAGAAGAAGAAAAACTACATATAAGATTGCATATCTACGATACAGACATGCCGGTCGTGATTGACCGTGCAGATGAGTTTACGTATCGGGAAGCGGCAAAAGATATCAACAAGGCCATAAACGCTTATTCTGAAATTTTCAAAGGAAAGAAAAGCGATAAGGAGATTTTGTATATGGCACTTATTGATATCACTTATAATTATGAGGTGGAGAAAATGAAAAATGACACCACCCCCATAAATGACATTCTCTCTAAAATCACGACTGAAATAGAGGATGCACTCAAATAGCTGCATCTGTTTCGCCAACAGTAACAATCTGAAAGAGAGAATAATAACTTAAAGTAATAAATAAATGATAACAGCAGCAATAGTAGTGGCCGCCCTTTTTGTGGGTGGACTATGCGGATATTTTGTTTTCCGTTACATAATAAATGGAAAATACAAAGAATTGATGGACACCGCACAAAAGGATGCGGAAGTTTTGAAAGAAAAGAAAATGCTTGAGGTAAAGGAGAAATTCCTGAACAAAAAAGCAGAACTTGAAAAAGAAATCCAGTCAAGAAACCAGAAAATCCAGCAAAGCGAAAACAAACTCAAGCAAAGAGAAATAAGCCTCAACCAAAGACAGGAGGACATGGCTCGCCGCAAGCAGGACGTTGAGCAGCAGCAGCAGCGTATCGACAACGAAAAGAAACTCCTCCAGATCAAAGCTGACGATCTTGAGAAGATGCAACAGCAAGAGCGCGAGAAACTGGAGGAACTTTCCGGTCTGAGTGCAGAAGAAGCGAAAACGCGATTGGTTGAAAGCATGAAAGACGAAGCTCGCACAGCAGCTGCAAGCTATATTAATGAGATAATGGACGAAGCCAAACTTAACGCCAACTCACAAGCAAAGAAAATCGTCATACAGACAATACAGCGAGTAGCCACTGAAACAGCCATAGAGAATTCCGTCAGCGTATTCCATATCGACAACGACGAAGTGAAAGGCCGTATCATCGGACGTGAAGGAAGAAACATCAGAGCTCTTGAAGCTGCTACAGGTGTAGAAATCGTTGTTGACGATACTCCGGAAGCTATTGTCATCTCTGCCTTCGACCCTATTCGTCGCGAAGTCTGCAGATTGGCACTACACCAGTTGGTGGCTGACGGCCGTATCCACCCGGCACGCATTGAGGAAGTTGTGGCAAAAGTCAAGAAGCAACTTGACAATGAAGTTATCGAGACCGGTAAACGTACAGCCATAGACTTGGGCATCCATGGTCTGCACCCTGAATTGATCAGGATTGTCGGTAAGATGAAATACCGTTCTTCATATGGTCAGAACTTGCTCCAACATGCAAGAGAGACTGCTAATCTCTGTGCCGTTATGGCTTCAGAGCTTGGACTTAACCCAAAGAAGGCGAAGAGAGCTGGTTTGCTACACGACATTGGAAAGGTGCCAGATGAGGAAAGCGAACTGCCACACGCTCTTTATGGTGCCAAGATTGCTGAAAAATACAAAGAAAAGCCAGACATCTGCAATGCTATCGGTGCCCATCACGACGAAATGGAAATGAACACGCTGCTTGCACCAATCGTTCAAGTATGTGATGCGATTTCGGGAGCACGTCCAGGTGCACGCCGTGAGATTGTTGAGGCATACATCAAGCGTCTGAACGACCTTGAGGCTATTGCCATGAGCTATCCTGGCGTTACAAAGACATACGCTATTCAAGCTGGACGTGAGCTACGCGTCATCGTCGGTGCTGACAAGATGGACGACAAGGAGTCTGAGGCATTGTCAAGCGAGATAGCAACAAAGATACAAAACGAGATGACTTACCCTGGACAGGTCAAGATTACCGTCATAAGAGAAACTCGTTCAATTGCTTACGCTAAATAAAGGAAAAAACTTTCCACATAAACCGAGACCAATCATTTACTTAAACTGTAATGGTTGGTCTTTTTCTTATATACCCATCACCATATCATCCGACAATGCTTTTAACCACAATCGGACATTAAGATTATCTGAAATTATGATTTCCACATTCCTAATCTAGAATAGAAATACGCCTGGCAATACTTAAATGACATCCAATTATTTGGTCGTAAAAGCTAAAAATGGTAATTTTGCAACTGTAAAATCATTAGATATGCCACTAAAAATTCCAGATACCCTACCAGCTGTTGACATCCTGAAAAAGGAGAACATCTTCGTGATGGATGACACAAGGGCTCATACGCAGGATATTCGTCCTCTGAAAATAGTAATATTAAACCTTATGCCCCTGAAAATAACCACGGAGACAGATTTAATAAGACTATTGTCGAACACTCCTTTACAGATTGACATCACCTTCATGAAACTCAAGAGCCATACGCCCAAGAATACTCCAATTGAACATATGATGATGTTTTACAAGGACTTCGACAAGATAGAAAAAGAAAAATTCGACGGGATGATTATCACGGGAGCCCCTGTAGAGAATTACGAATATGAAGAAGTGACTTATTGGGATGAAATCAAACGGATATTCGAATGGTCGAAATCCCATGTGACGAGTACGCTATATATATGCTGGGCAGCTCAAGCTGGATTATACTACCACTACGGAATACCTAAATATCACCTGAAAAAGAAGATGTTCGGAATTTTCGAGCAATACTGCTTAGATGCGAAACTACCCATTTTCAGAGGGTTTGACGATATCTTCTTCATGCCACACAGCAGGCATACGGAAATAAGGAAACAAGATATTCTGAATGACAACAGGCTGAGCCTCATTGCTGAATCCCAAGAGAGCGGCGTCAGTATCGTGATGGCGAACAATGGCAGAGAATTCTTCATTACCGGACATTTAGAGTACGCCCCTTATACACTTGACCAGGAATATAAAAGAGATTTGGGGAAACGAGATGATGTTGATATGCCAAAGAACTATTATAAGGACAATGATCCAGAGCTTCCACCGGTAGTGCGCTGGCGAGCTCACGGCAATCTGTTCTTCACAAACTGGATAAACTATTATGTTTATCAGGAGACACCATTCGATATAAGTGAAATTAAATAAAGATAGAAAATGAGGAAGCTGGAACTTCTCGCTCCTGCAAAGGATTTAAAATGCGGAATTGCCGCAATAGACTGTGGTGCTGACGCCGTTTACATCGGTGCTGCCAGATTCGGAGCCCGACAGGCAGTAGGCAACAGTATTGATGACATAAATGAATTATGTGAATATGCTCACAAATTTGGCTGCAAAGTATATGTCACGGTCAACACTATAATCTATGACAACGAGCTAGAGGACACGCAAAAACTCCTCAATGAGCTTGGAAGGATCGGCGTTGACGCAATACTCGTACAAGACATGGGAATCACCAAGCTGCAGCTTCCTCAAAATGTAGCCCTCCATGCAAGTACGCAAACAGACAACCGCTCCGCAGAGAAAGTGGAATGGCTGGCTCGGCACAACTTCGACCGGGTTGTTCTTGCTCGCGAACTTTCACTTGAAGAAATAAGAATCATCCACCAGAGAGTGCCACAGACAGAATTGGAAGTATTCGTTCATGGCGCACTTTGCGTAAGCTATTCCGGCGTTTGCTATGCATCGGAATACTGTTTTGGGAGAAGTGCCAATCGTGGTGCTTGCGCACAATTCTGCAGGATGAAATTTGACCTGACCGACAAAGACGGCAATGAGATCATCAACCAGGCACATCTTCTTTCACTTAAAGACATGTGCAGAATAGATTCATTGGAGCTATTGGCAGATGCCGGCGTGACTTCCTTCAAGATTGAAGGAAGACTGAAAGATATCAACTATGTGCGCAACGTCACCGCAGCATACAGCAACCAGCTTAATGAGATAATATCAAGAAGAGGCTCAGAATACGAGAGAGCTTCTTCTGGTGTATGCGATATCAGATTCACACCCAACTTGAACAAGACATTCAACAGAGGATTTACAGACTATTTCCTGAATGGAAGGACTAGCGACCTTGCTTCATTCTACACGCCAAAGGCGATGGGAGAATATGTGGGAAAAGTGAAAGAAATCAGAGGAAACTCTTTCAACGTGGCTGGAACCACTTCATTTGCCAACGGAGATGGCCTTTGCTTCATAAACAGCAACAACGAACTTGAGGGATTCAGGATAAACAGAGCCGAGGGCAACAGATTATTTCCACTGAGAATGCCACGAGGTTTAAGAAAGGGGATCGCTCTATACAGAAACAGTGACCAGCTGTTTGAAAAGGAACTCAACGGAGATAACGTACAAAGGAAGTTAGGCATACGGATTAACATAAAAGCGTCTGCAGAGGGATTGCATATAGAAGCCAAGACTTGCGATGAGAAACTGCACATCAATCTTCAAAAAGACATTTCTCTTGAGAAAGCACAGAAATCCCAAGTAGACAACATCAAAAGACAGATTTCAAAATTCGGCAATACAATATTTACAGTAGAAGACGTAATTGTAGAGCCGACGGACTTCCCTTGGTTCATACCGAACAGTATTTTGGCTGAAATAAGACGCCAGGCTGCAGACGAACTGATGGGCAGACTGTCGGAGATGTCAGAGAACCAAAAAGATACCAAAACGAAGGATCAAGCACAGCAACTCCCTGACAATGGGAAAGTCTCGTTCCATAGCATATCGTCCTATCAGCAGCCCTATATGTACAACATTGCGAACAGACTTGCGCATTCATTCTATGAGCAAGAAGGCATGTCTGACATAACTCCTGCATTTGAAATCAAGAAGCCCTCTTCGCCGCTTGTCATGCAATGCCGCTATTGTTTGAGACACGAATTGGGACAATGCAAGAAGAGTCATAAACAAAGCGGACTATTAAAAGAGCCCCTACATCTGAGACTTGCAGACGGACGAACATTCAGACTTGAATTCGACTGCAAGAAATGCCAAATGAATATATATGCCGATGAATAAAAAAGATTCCAAGAAACATAAAGGTATCAGTAATGTCATAATTTTATTATTGACAGCAGTTATCGTGCTCTCTGGATGCTACCACAGGAAGACATTCAGCGGCAAAAGACACATTGCCACAACTGAACTCACCCAGGAGCAACAAGACTCTTTGAATTTTGTACACACTCACCATTATTCCCAGAATTTCAACTTCATTGTAAAACAAGACTCAATTGTACTTCTGAAAGGACAACCAGAAGAAATTATAAGCAATCTTCCTACAGATTCTATAATCGTTAAAAAGGGAGAACGCATCGCTGTGGCTGAAATAAGGATGATGAGTTCAGATTCCACCGACTCCGTATGGGTGCAACTTGCTCGTGACCAATACACATTCGGATGGACAAGAGAAAAAACTCTTCTGCAGGCAGTAGTACCCGACGATCCTATATCACAATTCATATCAACATTCTCTGACACACACATTCTCATATCACTCATAATAATAAGTATCATCTCGATGGCTTATCTCTTGAGGAAACTATTCAGGAACAATGCAAACATCGTGTTGTTCAACGACATAAACACGTTCTACCCTACCCTTCTGACACTAACAGTTTCAGCGTCAGCCACATTCTATTCAAGCATACAACTGTTTGCTGCAGACATATGGCAGAATTTCTACTTCCATCCCACATTGAACCCGTTCTCTGTAACTCCAATACTATCCATATTCCTTTTCTCCGTATGGTTCATGGTAATCTTAATGGTGGCTGTAATCGATGAAGTGAGGAAACAGCTTCCCTTCAGTGACGCTATTCTTTATCTATGTAGCTTGTGTGGAATATGCGCCATTTGCTATATCGTTTTCAGTATCACTACATTATATTATATCGGCTACCCTTTATTGATAGCCTTCTACATCTATGCGCTGCGGAAATTCTACAATTCATCCCGTGCTCCTTTTATTTGTGGAAACTGCGGAGAACTAATAAGACACAAAGGCAAATGCCCTAAATGCGGAGCGATGAACATATAACAACAAATAACTTCAGATTCAAGAGGCATATTCATTCTGACAAAAAGTACAACCGTTTCGGCATAAAATCATAACATATTAGGATTGCACAATGCAAAGACATGAGGTAACTTTGCACCCATGAAATATATAAAAACAGTATTTACAACAGTATGTTGTGCCATTGTATATCATTCTGAAGCAAAAGGAATATACACAAGTGAGAATTCAGACAAAGAAAGTATCTACGTCAACAATGCAGACTCATCTAGAATCCACGACCTAGACGAGATAATCGTAGTATCGCAGCCCAAAGAAAGCACATTGCTACGATATCAGCCTATGGCTTCGAGCATGTTTTCATCTACCGAAACTGAAAAGCTCGGCATTCATGACATCAGCGAACTGTCAAATTATGTTCCTGGCTTCCAGATGCCATCATATGGTTCAAGGCTAACATCCTCTTTCTACATACGAGGAATAGGCTCAAGAATCAACAATCCGGCTATCGGTGTTTATTTGGATGGAATGCCATTGCTAACCAAAAGCGCCTTCAACCAGCATATATATCAGATAGACAGAATAGACATATTAAGAGGACCGCAAGGAACTTTGTATGGAATGAACACCGAAGGCGGACTCGTTAGGATTTATTCCAAAAACCCATTGGCGTATGACGGTACCGATGTCAAAATCGGAATCGGCAGCAGACTATACCGCAACTTCGAAATTACAAACTATCTGAAGTTGTCTGACAATTCAGCAATTTCATTTTCCGGGTTCTACAATGGGAATAACGGTTTCATACGCAACCAGACCACAGGGAAAAGAGCTGACGACATCAATGAAGCAGGTGGCAAGATCAGAATTGTAAACCAATATTCTCCAAGACTCACCTATGATTTCATTGCCGACTATCAATACGTGAACCAGGCAGGATTCCCCTATGGCGAGCTTGATCTGCAAAACGGTCACACCGCCTCACCTACAATGAACAGAGACTGCAGCTATCTAAGAAACATACTGAACTCCGCATTGAATATAAGATACACATCTGGAGACATAACATTCAACTCCACTACAAGCTACCAATTCCTTGCCGACAGGATGAACATGGACCAGGACTATACGGCAGCCGATATGATGCATCTCTCACAGAAACAGCTACAAAACGGCATAACACAAGAATTCGCCCTAAAAGGAAGAATAAATAAGAATTGGAAGTACACTACAGGACTGTTCGGCACATACCAATGGCTACGAACAGAAGCACCGGTTTATTTCGACAAGGATTTCACCACAATGATGGCAAACAACATACAGTCTGCCATATATAATGCCATAACAGAATCCATGTCTGGCAAATTCATGTCAATACCAGGAATGACCGAAGAAAGAGCAAAAGAAATGGCTCAAGCCACAATAAACAAGGCTGGAGGCATAGAGGTTTCAGACCTGTCTATGTCTGTACCCGGAATGTTCCACACGCCACAATTCAACCTTGGCGTTTTCCATGAATCACAAATCGACCTGAACAAATGCCTGACGATGACCATCGGACTGCGTTATGATTACAGTCTCGTAAAAGTGAAATACGAGACAAGTGCCATCATGGCAATGAATGCAAGTGTAATGGGAATAACGGCATCAAGAAGACTAAGTTCAATTCTCACCAACACCAAAAGCAACAGCTTCAACCAAGTGTTGCCGAAATTGGGATTCACATGGCGAATCAACGACAATGGCAGCAACATCTACGCATTGGTAAACAAAGGCTACCGCTCTGGAGGATATAACATACAGATGTTCTCTGACATACTCCAGACTGAACTGATGGCTAACAGCAAGGAAGCCATGAAATCCGATTATGACATCCAGCATACTGATGAGGATTATGCAAAGATAAACAACACTATTTCATACAAGCCGGAATTCAGCTGGAACTATGAACTCGGTAGCCATATCAACCTTTTTGACGGTTCTCTTCAGACTGACATCTCAGTTTATTACATGAAAATCAGGAACCAGCAACTTTCAGTGATGGCAGGCACATACGGTTTCGGCAGAATGATGATAAATGCAGGAAGGAGTCACTCATGTGGCATAGAAGCCTCAATGCGCGGAAAAGCAATTGACAACAGATTGTCATGGAGCGCAACATACAGTTTCACGAATTCAAGATTTGACAACTATAAAGAGGAGAGCAATGGCATCACGACAGACTATAAGGGAAAGCACATACCCTATATTCCGCTACACACAATGAGCGGCGTGGTAGACTGGACGATGCCGATCAAAGGACACTGGGCAAAAAGCGTAACTATAGGAGCAAACGCAAACGCTCAAGGGAAGACTTATTGGGATGAGGGAAATACCTATAGTCAAAAGCTGTACTGCATCCTTGGCTGCCATGCAGACATCATGTCTGATTTCCTCAAAATATCAATATGGGGCAGGAATCTTACTTCCACGAATTATAACACCTTCGCCCTGAAAAGCTCTGCTACAGGCAAGCCGCTATACCTGTCGCAGAGAGGAGCCCCATTCCAATGCGGCATAGACTTATCCTTCCACATATAAAAACAGAGCCGGTCATTAGAACGTAAAACAAATCATCAGGTAATCAAGTAATTACGTTCTAATGACCGATTTGGGTTAAAGGAAAACGAGCCATCGGAAATCCCAACGAACATCATCATTTTATCTTCATTATCTCTTCCATAAACTCCTGCAATCGCAGAAGACCGTAACTCCCTGACATACAACTCTGCTCGTCGTAACAAGAAACCGAATCCGGCTTTATCCCGGGATAATAGACCAAGAATGGAACAGGCTCATCTACATGAGTCCTCAGCTCTACAGGTGTAGGATGATCTGGCAGCAGGGCGATGCAGACCGGTTCCTTCCAATCGGAAAGTTCTGAACATATCGTCCCCATTACGCGAAGATCAATATCTTCAATCGTCTTCAACTTCAACTGTAAATCTCCATCATGGCCAGCCTCATCACTCGCCTCTATATGAAGGAACACAAAATCATCAGTCCGCAAAGCATCGATTGCCGCTTTTGCCTTGCCTTCATAATTGGTATCCGCAAACCCTGTAGCACCATCAACATCGACAACTTTCAATCCGGCATATTGTCCAATACCCCGAATAAGATTGTCTGCAGAAACCACAGCGCCGCTTCTTACTTCAGGATATTTCTCACTTAATGTCAACATAGACGGACGATACCCTCCACCCCATGGCCATATAAGATTTGCAGGTGGCAAACCACAGAAGCGTCTGTTTATGTTGACTTTATGCTTTTCCAACAATCCTTGAGATTTGAGAATCAAGTCGTTCAGGATGTCCGAAGTTTCCTTCGGACTCAAGCGCTTGTGCTTCACCCCCAAACTGTCAAAATAGCAATCATCGCCAGAATGTTCATAACCTTCTTTTGGCCTTACCAACAGGCCATGCCAATTTTTGTTGATGGAATCATGAGGCAACGCGCATTCTATATGTTTGTTGCCACCTTTTATCACAAGCAGATGCCGGTATTGCGAACCTGTATGGAAATGTAATCTCTCGTCAGCAAGTTCTGCATTGAGACAATCAATAAGCTGAAAGGACTCTTGTGTAGTAACATGTCCTCCATGATGATTTACTATTCGTCCACGTTCGTCTACAGAAATCAGACTGACTCGAAGCGCTAAATCACCGGGCCTCATTTCATATCCTATGCTTGCAGCTTCGAGAGGACCACGCCCTTCATAAACTTTCTCCTGGTCATATCCGAGAATCACGCTATTGGCAACATCACTCCCCGGACTGAAACCATCAGGTATCGTTACCAACCGACCAGTACGCCCATTACAGGCAAGCGCATCCATATTGGGCACATCGGCAAACTGCAAGAGAGTCTTGCCTCCGAGCCTTTCAACTGGATGATCAGCCATTCCGTCGGCTACGATTACCAGATGTTTCATTCCAAATTCAGATTATAGCTTTCCTATATGTCATCTTTTTGCCAGTTTATGAAAAAGAATCATATATTGGCAATAGACATGATGTTTGCAAACACGCCAGCCGCCGTCACACCTGCTCCAGCTCCATATCCTTTTATCTGCATCGGATATTCATGATATCTTTCTGTAGTAAGGAGTACGACATTGTTTGAACCTTCAAGCATATAGAACGGATGCTGCTGGCCAACTGCCTCAAGAGAGACGCTCGTCTTGCCATGGTTCATCTTTGCCACAAAGCGCCAACGCTTGCCTTCGTTCTGAAGTTCCTCACGTTTCTTCTCGAAGCCGGCATCCAACGTCGGGAGATTCTTCCAGAATTCTTCAACTGTACCATTGAAAAAGCCGGACGGAATGAAAAGGTTCTTCTCCACATCCTCTTGCTCAACCTTATATCCTGCCTCACGTGTCAGGATGACAAGTTTGCGTATTACATCCTTGCCGCTCAAGTCGATGCGTGGATCCGGCTCACTATAGCCTTCCTCTTTTGCTCTTCTCACAGTTTCGGAGAAAGGAACGTCTGCTGATATTTCATTAAATATAAAGTTTAACGTACCGCTGAGAACTGCCTCTATCTTAAGTATCTTATCTCCAGAATTACACAAGTCCTTTATCGTGCCCAATATTGGCAATCCTGCTCCGACATTCGTTTCATAAAGGAATTTCACTCCACGACGCAAAGCCGTCTCCTTAAGTTTCAGATAGCTGTCATAATCACCCGAAGCTGCCACCTTGTTTGCAGCCACTACGGAAACGTTATGTTCGAGAAGCTCCTGATACAGCGCCGCCACGTCGGCACTAGCCGTACAATCCACGAAAACGCTGTTGAAGGTATTCATACTTATGATCTCATTCTTCAGCTTCTGAGTGTCGCTTTCTGCTGATTCTTTCAGCAAAGTCTGATAGTTGTCCAGGTCAATGCCGTTGTGGTCAAAGATTGCCTTATGGCTTGAAGCGATACCCACGACATTAAGCTTCAGCCGCTGCTTTTCCATAAGCTCCGTGTACTGCGATTTTATCTGTCCTATCAGGTTTCCGCCCACCGTGCCGACTCCACAGATGAAGAGGTTCAGCACCTTGTACTCGCTGAGGAAGAAAGAGTCGTGAATTACGTTCAATGCCTTATACAATGATTTCCCGTCCACCACGAATGAGATGTTTGTCTCTGAAGCACCCTGTGCACACGAAATGACACTTATACCGCTTCTTCCGAGAGTGCCGAAGAGCTTACCGGCAACTCCTGGCGTATGCTTCATGTTCTCGCCTACGATGGCCACTGTTGCCAGTCCGCTTTCAGCATGCATCGGGAACATGGCTCCAGTCCTGATTTCCTTTGAGAATTCATTGTTGAGCACAGCTACAGCTTCCTCCGCATCCACGTCTCTGACACCGATAGAAGTGGAATTCTCTGATGAAGCCTGTGACACCATGAATACGGAAATGCCATTCTCTGCCAAAGCCGTGAATATTCGGCGGTTGACACCAATGACACCAACCATCGAAAGTCCTGCAACGGTAATCAGTGTCGTTCCCTTGATACTCGAGATACCCTTGATTGGCTTTGAATCATTCTCCACATGGCTCAGAATCGTTGTTCCCGCACTATCGGGATTAAAGGTGTTCTTCACCTTTATAGGTATGTTCTTGACACATACCGGATAGATAGTAGGAGGATACACTACTTTTGCACCGAAATTACAAAGCTCCATAGCCTCAACATAACTGAGCTCGTTGATAGTATATGCAGTATGTATCACCTTAGGATCGGCCGTCATGAATCCGTCGACATCAGTCCATATCTCCAAGACTTCGGCATCCAATGCTGCGGCGATGATAGAAGCCGTATAGTCGCTTCCTCCTCTGCCGAGATTAGTAATTTCTCCAGTATTTCTGTCTGTGCTGATGAATCCTGGCACAACAGACTTCTGTGTCCTGTTTCTGAACGTTTCCTTCACGGCGTTGGCGGTAACCTCGCTGTCGAGCACGTTCTTGCCATGTTTCTTGATAGTCTTTATGAAGTCCAGAGAGTTGTACCTCTTTGCGCCATTTACCAGCGTCGCCACGATATGGCTGCTAAGTCTCTCTCCGTAACTCACGATTGCAGCCTGGATTTTGGGACTCAGGTCGTGTATCAGATATACTCCATAGTAAATGGACTTAAGTTCTTCAAACAATCTATCTATGGTATGGAGAAGTCCGCTCTTTTTTTCTTCATCATCAATTATTGCGTCAACCATTTCATAATGACGCTTCTGCATGAATTCAAACTCCGCCTTATACGATTCATCTCCACCGAGGGCCAACTTAGAAGTGGCTATGAGTTTGTCAGTGATGCCGCCGAGAGCGCTTACAACAACGATAACGTCATCATTCTCCCCCTCCACGATTTTCTTCAAGCTCAAAATACTTTCAACAGAACCGACCGAGGTTCCGCCAAACTTCAATACTTTCATACCTTAATTTCTGATATCTATTGTTATGCTATATTTCTTTTTAAGACTGCAAAAGTAATAATAATTGTTTTGGTACACAATATATCAGGTATCAAAAAGAGAATCTACGACTACAATATCCCGTATAAATCCGGACAAATATTTGTGCAATGAAAAAAAATACGTAAATTTGCATCGTAAATAAGATTTCTAACGCCGTCTGCAACCACAGAAGGCGCAATGAGACTTAAAGCAAAATTATTATCATACAACTTAAAACTTTAAATTTATGAAAGCATTAAAAACAGACAAGGCTCCTGCAGCCATCGGTCCTTACAGCCAGGCAATTGAAGTAAACGGTTTCGTATTCGCTTCCGGTCAGATTCCTCTCAACCCAGCAACAGGTGAATTCGTTGAGGGTGGCATCAAGGAGCAGACCCGTCAGGCTTTGAACAACGCTCGCGAAATCCTCCGCTCTGCTGGTCTCGACCTCAGCAACGTTGTCAAGACATCTGTAATGCTTGCCGACATCAAGTATTTCGGCGAGATGAACGAAGTATACGCCGAGTTCTTCAACGAGCCATTCCCTGCACGCTCTGCATTCGCAGTGAAGGACCTTCCAAAGGGTGCCCTTGTTGAAGTTGAGTGCATAGCTGCAAAATAAGAATGAAAGACAGCATAATCATCGTGAGCGGCGGAATGGACAGCATTACGCTGCTCTACGATTTTAAAGACCGCATAGCGCTCGGCATCTCCTTTGACTACGGCAGCAACCATAACGCCAAAGAGATTCCATTCGCAGAGATGCATTGTCAGAGACTTCGCATCCCACACATAACGATTCCTCTAGATTTCATACACAAATATTTCAAGAGCAGCCTCCTGGAGGGAGCAGAAGCCATACCCGAAGGCCACTACGAGAATGAGAACATGAAGTCTACAGTAGTACCTTTCAGAAATGGAATCATGCTCTCCATTGCCGCAGGAATAGCCGAAAGCTGGGGCCTGGACAACGTCTTCATAGCCAATCACGGCGGAGACCACGCCATATACCCAGACTGCAGGCCTGAATTCATCTCTGCCATGTGTGAAGCGACTAAAGCCGGTTCATACAACAACGTGATGATTTCGGCACCTTATACCAACATCACGAAGGCAGACATCGCAAGAAAGGGAAAAGAACTCGGCATCGACTACACCGAAACCTGGTCTTGCTACAAGGGCGGAGAGAAGCATTGCGGCAAATGCGGGACTTGTGTCGAGAGAAAGGAAGCCCTTAAAGACGCAGGAATCACAGACAATACCCAATACGAAGAATAGGGGCAATTCTTCTCAAATACGCATTTCAGAATATTAATTCCAAGGGAATAATATCAAAGTATCATTCTCACAAGAAAAATCAATGACAAACCACTGAAAGTCAACAACTTGTGAGAATGATACTTTTTAGATTATTTTACATAAAAGTATCACGGAAGTATCACAGAAGTATCATTGGCATCTTTTGAATAATGAACTGTGCCACCCTCCAATATTCCACAATTCAGACAAAACTTGGGCGGTATCTTAAAAAAAACACCGCAGCAGCCATATTCACCCTGCGGTTTGCGCATGACAAACCACCGTGTTTCAAGACAAAACCCTATAGGTTAACGAAGCCAAACAGCCAATTTACACATTCACAAACACCTATAAGACAACATTTCTTTCCTCAGAAAAGCATTACCATAGAATGATAAAAACAAAGATAATCAAGAAATTGATTATTTATCTTTGCCAGTTGGCTTTTTTATCCTATCTTTGCAAATTAAGATAAGCAGCAGCCCGGCATGACATTCACACAGGCTTGATCTTGTGCATTCGGTCTGCATCATCTATCTTCCACGAACCGACTGAAGCCGGAAATCTGGATGTTTGAGACAAAAGGAATATAAAACAACTAAAATGTAAATACGATGAACTTGAAAGTGCGTCTGGCGATAATGAACTTCCTGGAATTTGCGGTCTGGGGAGCATACTTGACCTCTATGGGCCAATATCTTGGCAAAGCAGGAATGGGAACAGAAATATCATGGTTTTATGCCATCCAGGGCATAGTGTCCATATTCATGCCCACATTGATGGGAATCGTTGCCGACAAATACATACAGCCACAAAGGCTGCTCGGACTTTGTCATCTGGCAGCAGGATTAGGCATGGTGGCATTATGCATGATTGGAGAGTTCAACGCAATGCCAGACAAGGTAGTCTTCATGACCGTATACACATTGAGCGTGGCTTTCTACATGCCTACCCTGGCATTGTCTAACACCGTAGCATTCAAGATTCTACAAAACCATGGACTTGACACCGTGAAGGACTTCCCCCCTATCAGAGTGTTGGGAACAGTAGGGTTCATAATCACCATGTGGTTTGTGAATTGTGCCGCGATAAACGATGGAGCATTCACTCTGACTATCGCCGAAAACAGCAGCAAATTCCAATACACCCATCTGCAGTTCCTCGTGTCGGGCATTCTAAGCATCGTCCTCTTTGCATACTGTTTCTCACTGCCCCAATGCAAAATCGAGAAGCACCAAGACAACAAAGGCAAGAAGTCGATGGCAGAAATCCTCGGACTCGATGCTTTCAAGCTGTTCAAGTCAAGAAGAATGGCAATGTTCTTCATATTCTCAGGCCTTCTCGGAATGTCGTTGCAGGTGACAAACGGTTTTGCCACTCCTTTCATCACACATTTCAAGGCAGATCCGGCACTTGCCGATACATTCGCGGCAAACAACGCCACCCTGCTCGTGTCGATTTCTCAAGTAGCTGAGGCATTCTGCATTCTTCTGATACCTTTCTTCCTGAAACGCTACGGAATAAAGAACGTGATGCTCTTGGCTATGCTCGCCTGGGTACTGAGATTCGGATTCTTCGGTCTCGGTGGTCCTGCATTCCCTGGAGTGACGCTCCTGATTCTTTCGTGCATAGTATACGGCATGGCTTTCGACTTCTTCAACGTTTCCGGCGGACTATTCGTCAATGCGGAATGCGACAAAGAGCTACAGGCATCAGCACAAGGACTGTTCATGCTAATGACTAACGGACTCGGTGCTACAATCGGCACTATACTTGCCGGTATGATTGTGAACCACTACTGCCATTGGACAGAAGACGGATTCCTTGTAGGTGAATGGCAGACATGCTGGTTCATTTTCGCAGGATTCGCTCTTGCCGTAGGTATAGGCTTCGCCTTGCTGTTCAAGGAGAGAGAAACGAAATGATACAAATAGCTATCGGCTAAACAAACGGTAAAAACAAACTTGAAAGCTGATATGGACAAAACAAGACTTATATTCGACAATGCGACAGAAATAGCCGGCAACAAGGAAATTGGCATCTTGTCACTTACAGACCTTGACAAGACACGCCAATTATCCATAGTCTGTGAGCGTAACGTGGCTTTGGAAATAGACAAGAGAAAGTCGCCAGAACCTGTAAATGACAATTTACTGCCTGAGGTTCTCGTGAAACTGCTGACCAAAAACACGAACAGCATTTTCGAAATCCTCATCACAGACATCGTTGACGGACAATACAAAGTCTACGTGTTCAACGCCGACACCCTCGACTACACGCCAATAAGAGCGAGCGACGCTGTGTTGCTCTCAATGGTTGCCGACATTCCGATATTCATCTCTGAAACACTCATGAGACAACAGTCTGTAGAATATACAGGAAAAAAGACAGGAGTTACGGTACCCATCAACGCCATAAGCATACCAATGCTCGAAGAGTCCTTGAAAAAAGCAATAGACTCGGAGAATTACGAAATGGCGTCGAAACTGAGAGACGAGATTAACAAAAGAAAAAAAGACTCATAAAGCTTTACTTACATGAAAGAGGCAAGATACTTTTTTGTTCCAGATGCAGAATCATCCACCGAACTGCCTGCTGAAGAGGCTATGCACGCATTAAGAGTTTTGCGGCTGAAAAGCGGCGACGATATGTTTCTGATGGACGGCAACGGCAATTTCTTCAAAGCGAAGGTGACTCTGGCTGCGACAAAACACTGCATGTATGAAATCACAGAAAAGATGCCACAGGAAAAGACATGGAACGGAAACATCTGCATTGCCGTTGCTCCTACCAAGATGATGGACCGTATAGAATGGTTCGCAGAAAAAGCCACCGAGGTAGGCATCGACGAACTTGCTTTCCTGAACTGCCAGTTTTCTGAAAGAAAGGTATTGAAGACACTACGTCTGGACAAAATCATAATATCAGCAGTAAAACAAAGCCGCAAACCATACAGGCCACAACTCACACCACTCACACGCTTCAATGATTTCATAAAAAAAGAAAGAGCCGGACTGAAATTCATAGCCCATTGTTATGAAGAAATACCCAGCGTAGACTTCTTCGACACGGCAAGCAAAGAGAAAGAACAGGCTTCGAGCGATGGCATCACGGTACTTATCGGACCAGAAGGCGACTTCTCTATCGACGAAGTGAGAGAAGCGATGAAATACGGTTTTACACCCATATCGCTTGGCAAAAGCAGACTACGCACAGAAACAGCAGCCTTGTATGCCGCGATGTGCGCCCAACTGATTTGCAGAAAAGATTAAAGAAACATAGTTCAATAGGTAAATAAATTACTGGTAAAATGAAACTGACAGGAAAATCATTTATGCATTTACTCGTTTTAATGTCGTGTATTTGCATCAACTTGTCTTGCTCAAACGATGACTATACAAATGCCATCCCGGCAAACAGCAAAGCGATAATATCAATAGATGCCGGAGAAATGGAGCCAACAGACGGCAATGACGGCAAAGGTATTATATCGGCACTTTTCAAAGACTGCGGGATAGATGAAAGCGGACTGGACTTGACAAGCAGGATATATCTCTTCGAAACGGCAGAAGGCAATCTTGGAGCATGCATGAAGGTGGACGACAGCGACGACCTCAACACCTGCTTTGAAAAGCTGAAGGAAAAGGGGATATGCGACAAAGTCATTAAAAAGCGCGATTTCAATTTCACTCTGCTCAAAGGCTCATGGGCTATCGGCTACAACGACAAGGCCATGCTGATACAAGGACCGATACTTCCCGCCCAACAAGCTGATGCAATCAGAGCAATCGGAAGGTGGCTGAAACAAGAAGATGACGATGGTATAAAGAGTTCACCCCTATTCGAAAAGCTGAACAGCATCGAAGGCTCTATGACAATGGTGGCACAAGCTGACGCACTTCCAGAAAAACTCTCCATACCATTCACCATAGGACAGCCAAAAGGCTCTGACGCTTCACAAATACTCATAGCAGCCTCGATGACTGCGACAAAAGACGGATGCCTGTTGATAAACGGAAATACGTTCTCGCTAAACAAACAGGTGGATGAAGAACTACAGAAATCAACTGGGAAATTAAGGAAAATAAACGGCAGATACACCAACAATATATCAGGGAAATCGCTCTGCAGCATATTCATGAATGTCAACGGACCGGATTTCGTTGATATAGCACACAACAATCCTGCACTCGGAGCACTTCTGGCTGGAGCAAATACCGCAATCGACATGGATAATATCCTAAGATGCGTAAACGGGGATTTTGCAATCAGCATCGGATCATACGACGAAAACGACATGAAAATTTCGATGGTCGCACAACTGGCAAACAGGAATTTCCTCAAAGACGTGGATTATTGGAAAAAATCATGCCCTGCAGGAACACAGATTGAAGATTGCGGCAAAGACTATTTCCACCTTAAAGGCAGCGAGACATCGCTCTGGTTTGGAGCATCAGACAGCAACGAATTCTTTGCAAGTTCAGACAACGACATTGCCACAAACATACTGAAGCCAAGCCTTCACCCAATACCGCGATCTATCACTAAACACATACAAGGCAACCGATTGTGCATGATTCTGAACATATCAGAAGGTTTTGGTGACAACAAGGCGCTTTCAAACGCTGCCGACATCATCAAGCCGATATTCGGAGACATCAAGACTATAATATATACTCTGAAATAAAGTCACAAGACAATATAAAATGAAGACAATAACTTTTGACAAAATCATTCCCAACGTATTTTCCAGCCAACAAGACATCGACTCTGAAATATGGAATTGCAAAGCCGAATTTGAAAAGGGCAAGCTGTATCTTGTTGAAGCAGAAAGCGGAAAAGGCAAAAGCACATTCTGCAGTTACATCCTCGGCTACAGACATGACTACGAGGGAACAGTAAGATTCGACAATGTCATCACTTCAGAATTCAAAGTGAAAGACTGGACTGAAATACGCAAGAAGCATATCGCATTTCTATTCCAGGAACTCAGACTATTCCCAGAGCTGACCGCATGGGAAAACGTGCAGATAAAAAACGACATAACCAAATTTAAGACAGAAAAAGAAATTAAAGAATGGTTTGAAAAATTGGGAATATCAGACAAGCTTGAGAGCAAAGCCGGAAGGATGTCATTCGGCCAGCAGCAGAGAGTGGCAATGATCAGAGCTCTTGTACAGCCATTCGACTTCATTTTAGCCGACGAACCCATCAGCCACCTCGACGACAAGAACTCTGAAGCAATGGCAGAAATAATGATGAATGAAGCCCGAAGACAGGGAGCCGGCGTAATCGTAACAAGCATCGGCAAACACATGGAATTAAATTACGATAAAACATACAGATTATGAAACTCGTTTGGAAACTTCTAAGACAACATATCAGCATCCCACAATTCATCGGATTCTTCTTTGCAAACCTTTTCGGAATGTTCATAGTATTGTTGGGATTCCAATTCTACAATGATGTTCTGCCGGTCTTCACGTCACAAGACAGTTTCATGAAGGCTGACTATCTGATAATAAGCAAGAAAATCGGAGCTGGCAGCACTCTGTCTTCATCATCAAACACATTCAGCAATTCAGAAATTGAAGAACTAAAGGAACAAAGTTTCACAAAGAAAACAGCAGCCTTTACATCTACTGAATACAAAGTAGACGCGAATATGGGCATAAACGGACAAACGATTCTGAACTCAGAACTTTTCTTTGAGAGTGTTCCTGACGGCTTTGTAGACGTGTCGCTACAAGACTGGAAATACACGGAAGGCAGTCACGAAGTGCCGATAATACTACCACGCACATATATTAATATGTATAACTTCGGATTTGCCCAGTCTCACTCTCTTCCCAAAATAAGCGAAGGGTTGATGGGAATGATAGACTTCAAGATCTTCATACACGGCAATGGACACAAAGATGAATACAAAGGAAAAGTGATCGGATTCTCAAGCAGACTGAACACGATACTCGTTCCGCAGAAGTTCATGGACTGGAGCAACAAGCTCTACGCTCCAGAACAACACTCAGAACCATCCAGACTGATAGCAGAAGTGGGAAATCCTGCAGATGAAAACATCTCTCAATACTTGGACAAAAAAGGCTATGAAGTGGATACGGACAAGCTGCAAGCAGAAAAGACAACATATTTCCTCAGAATGATAGTGACGCTCGTCATGTGTATCGGATTGATAATAAGCGCTCTGAGTTTCTATATACTCATGCTCAGCATATACCTTCTGGTTCAAAAGAATTCTTCGAAGCTAGAGAACCTGCTCCTTATAGGATACAGCCCACGCAAAGTTGCCATGCCCTACCAGATACTTACGATAGTACTCAACATCACGGTATTGGCAATAACATGGACGATACTATACTTCGTGCGCAACTATTATATGGGCATTATAGAAACACTTTTCCCGCAGATTGAAGACACGACGATGATAAAGTCTATAACACTCGGAATAATACTTCTGGTGTTCGTTTCTGCAATCAACCAAATCGCCATCCACAGGAAAGTGATGAATATTTGGAAAAGGAAAGAATAAGGACAAGCGAAAATACAAGATAACATTCATATTTAAAATTAAACAAAAACATTATGGTAATTGATTTTGATAAAATAGGAAAAAACTCCATCCTTAACTTCAAAGGGGGAGAAGGCGAACTGATAACCCGAAATTTTGTTGACGACGACAACAAAATCATGTTCAGCATCCTTAAACCTGGAGCATCAACAGGATACCACCTACATGACGGCAACTGTGAGATTATTTATATAGTAGAAGGAGAAGCCACCTTCAATTACGACGGAGAAACTGAAATCGTAAAAGCAGGAAAAGTGCATTACTGCCCAAACGGACATTCGCATTCCATGAAAAACAATACTGATAAAGATATGGTCTATTTTGCAGTTGTCACGGCATTAGCAAGATAAATAATGGCAAAAACAGCGTAATTCTGTATAGAAAAAGCAAAAAAACAAGCATTTTGGAAAATTATACGCAAAAAAGTTTGGTATTAAAAAATAAAACGCTACCTTTGCACCGCATTAAGAGAAATGCTGATAAATAAATTGCTTGGAAGTTTGGGTGAGTGGCTGAAACCAGCAGTTTGCTAAACTGCCGTACGTGTTTAACGTACCGGGGGTTCGAATCCCCCAGCTTCCGCAATTTAAACATGATGGTGGATTCATCTAATGGTTAGGATACAAGATTCTCAATCTTGGCATAGGGGTTCGATTCCCCTATCCACTACAGAATGTTTTTATCAACAATCTCTTCAAAGCAATCATAAGATGGTGGATTCATCTAATGGTTAGGATACAAGATTCTCAATCTTGGCATAGGGGTTCGATTCCCCTATCCACTACCAGAATAGAGTTACAGAAATGTAACTCTATTTTTTTTGCCACACCTATAAACTCTATGGAATATTCAGTGGGCGAATTTGAAAATGGTCTACGTCTCAAGAGACGCAGACCATTATATATTACAAGAAAACAAAATCAACTGTTACTATTGCCCTTAAGCTTGAACTCCGTTTTCACGCCTTTAATCTTCTCACCATTTGCCAACTTAAGCACCTGCTTTGCCTTATTGCGAGCAACGGCGACATAGCAATAACGGTCTGCCACATCAATACGACCTATCTGATTTGAAGTGAGACTGCATTTCTTACACAAGAAGCCCAACACGTCACTCTTTGAAATCTTGTCTTTCTTGCCCTTTCCGATATATATAGTAGCCATGCGAGGCTGTGGAATATCTCCCAAATCATCAGGAATGGCATATTCAGGAAGTTCCTGGTCAACAAATTCCGGCAATTTCTCTTCAGGCCCTAAAAGAACAAAGGCACGGCCGACAGCATCCCAACGGGCAGTTCGACCTACCCTATGAGTATATTCCGCCTCACCCTGCGGCAAATGATAATGGATTATATTATCAACATCCGGAATATCCAAGCCACGAGAAGCGAGGTCGGTGCTTACAAGAACCGTAGACGAGCCGTTACTGAACACATAAAGGTTGTCCTCCCTGTCCTTTTGTTCAAGACCACCATGATAAGTGCTCGTCACAAAACCCTGTTCGGAGAGATATTTAGCAGTTCGCTCCACACTATCCCTATAGTTCAGGAAAACGATGCTGCTTGAGTTTCCGAAACTACGCAACAGTCTCGACAACGTTTCCAACTTATCCTTCTGCGGACTTCTGACTACAAAGTTTGATATACGGTCGGAAACACTGATTCCGGAATCCGGTTCGGTATAGTCTATTTCACTCACCTTATCGATATTTACGAAAAGCGGAATTTCGTTAGAACGTGTTGCCGACAACAAGATTCTTCTTTCCAACAGCGGAAGACTCTTGAACACCTGCTTCATCTCTTCCTCGAAACCCATCTCCAGACACTTGTCGAATTCATCAAGCACAAGGAACCTCACGCTTCTCGGATTGATATTCCCTTTTGACACATGGTCATTGAATCGACCAGGAGTGGAAAACACGACATGCGGCAGCACTTTCTTGATTTCCTTATGCTCTTCCATCGCTGTTCTACCACCATAAAGGGCAAGGCCGCGCAACGGAACACCCATTGAACGCAGGACTTCAACAGACTGTTTTGCAAGTTCTCTACTCGGAACAATAACTACCGCCTGAAGAAAATCCACGGTTGTGTTGAGTTTGAAAACAAGCGGCAAGAGATACGCCAACGTCTTACCACTACCCGTAGGAGAAAGGATAACGACATCATCTGATGTTGTACTCATCGCCTTCGCAACATCAAGCTGCATTTTATTGAGCGACTCTATATGCAGTTTCTCAAGAATGGAATCAATATTCATAATTATATAGGATATTTGTTAAACGAGATAATATATCATGTCGGACAAGCGACACGCCAAAACCTCTGTCTTTTTATTTAATGGTATTTTTACCTTACCGCTTAATCCCCAAAGGAAAGACAATCAGAATGGCGGTTCAGAGACAGGTATCACCCCCGGATCAATAAATGGAGGGGGCACATCGTCACCGCCATTCAGGCGGCTACCCACAATCTCCCCGCCGATATCTCCAGCATTTGACATGCGGCTCTCATCGGGATTCTCAAATCGCGTGAATGCACCCTTGAAAGTAAGCGTGACATCTCCTGTGGCGCCCTTACGATGCTTTGCGATAATCACCTGTGCCATACCTCTCAAATCATTGCCATGATCATCCTGGTAAATATGGTAATACTCTGGACGATGCACAAAGAGTACCATATCGGCATCCTGCTCAATGGCTCCAGACTCACGCAAGTCGCTCAACTGAGGACGCTTGCCGTCAAGTCCATCTCTGTTTTCCACAGTACGGTTGAGCTGTGAAAGGGCAAGGATAGGGATGTTCAATTCCTTTGCAAGACCTTTCAGCGAACGGCTGATAGTAGACACCTCCTCCTGACGGCTTCCGAAACGTGCACCATTGGCATTCATAAGCTGCAAGTAGTCGATCATTATCACCTTGACCCCTTTCTCTCTCACAAGGCGTCGCGCCTTGGTACGCAACTCAAAGATTGACATACCGGCAGTATCATCTACATATATCGGCGAATTCTGCAATTTTCCTACGTTAGCATCAAGTCGTTTCCACTCCTCATCATCCAGCTGGCCATTAAGGATTTTGCGTCCCTCCACCTCACATACATTCGAGATAAGACGGTTGACCAGCTGCACATTGTTCATCTCAAGAGAGAAAAAGGCAATCGGTATATTGTAGTCTACCGCTATATTCTTTGCCAGAGAGAGGGCAAATGCGGTCTTACCCATGGCCGGACGACCGGCTATGATTACAAGGTCACTCGCTTGCCAACCAGCCGTTATCTCGTCCAACTTGCGGTAACCCGTCGGCACACCGGTAAGTTCACCTTTGTTTTCAGCCGCTTTCTGCAGAATTTTGATAGCCTCCTTCACAACAGGATCTACTTGAGTATAATCCTGGCGAAGGTTCTTTTGAGAAAGTTCAAAAAGACTCGACTCGGTTTCCTGCATCAGCTCATCCACGTCTACGGTATCATCAAACGCCTTTGTCTCTACAACGCTGGCGAAAGAAATCAGCTGCCGGGCCATATATTTCTGAGCCAGGATATGAGCATGATACTCAATGTGTGCAGAAGATGCCACATGTGAACTCAGTTCTATGACATAAGCCTCTCCTCCCACTTCTTCGAGAGTGCCTTCATGTTTCAGTTCCTCTATGACAGTAAGGATGTCTACAGGTCGCTCGTCAATATTAAGCTTTTGTATTGCGCTATAAATCTTCTGATTACGTGGTTCGTAAAAAGTTTCGGGATGCAATATCTCACCAACTATGGTGAAAGCATCTTTATCTATCATCAAAGCTCCAAGAACAATCTTCTCAATATCCGGAGCCTGAGGCTGCAAATGACCATAATTATTATCTATCGGTCTATGTTGCGGACGTTTCGGTTGATTAGCCATATTTTGAATTTAATGAAATGTTTGCTATGATAATGCAAAGGTACAATAAAGTTTCACTCCCACAAAATTTCATTTCATACAGAAAATAACACTACTTTTCATTAAGGCTTATCTATATAAAGCCAACAAATCGCAACAAATACTAAATAATAATGTAATATTGATAGCACAACATTGATGAAATTAAACTAATTTTAATTATTTTCCTTAATTATTTTACAGATTGAAACTAATCTATCTCTTTTGTAAACATACGTACAAAACAAGAGTTGTAAACACACAAATAATCATACAATAAAATGATGTCAACATAATTATCAGGAACAAAAAGTAAGAAAATCTTATCGTCAATGCCAAAAAGACAAGCATATTTCAAATTATGGAATACAAATCCAACATATTCCAATTTTTATTTGTAACTTTGCATTGAAAAGAATGCAGCGTCCCGGCTCTGCCGCTGGTAGCATCTGGCTACGAGAGGAAAGTCCGGGCAGCATAGGGTGCTCCGCTTCTGAAAATGGAAGCTATTGGCAACAGTAGGATACGACAGAAGAAAACAACCGCCATCCTTTGATAATAATGTGAGGATTCGATTCTTCACTATATTATCCAAAACAAAAGAAGGATGGTAAGGGTGAGAAGGTGGTGTAAGAGACCACCAGTCGCTGGGTGACCAGCGGGCTGTGTCGTCCGGAGGCTGCAAGTTCATGTAAACCATCGTTTGAGGATTGCCCGTCCGACTAACTCCGATGGAGGGTAGAATGCTTGAGACATGGGGTGACTCATGTTCTAGATAAATGGCAGGCGCCGGTATCGTCGAGAGGCATTACCGGAACAGAACTCGGCTTATAGGGACACTGTTTTCTTTTTCATTTTTATAATTCATCCCAAATCAGCCATCAGGATCTGCTTGAAAAACGAAAAGCAACAATTAAGCAAAAACCGACTAAACAATATGGTGTGTAATGGCTGGTGGAGATTATTGCATCCGATATCTGGCATAATCAATCTTAATCAAAAAAAACGCACAATAGCATCAAATGACAATAAAAGACATAACTGATTTCTACAAAGTAGGAATTTGGCGAGACTACAGCAACAAACCTCAATCACAACGGCTGATCATCGCATCCTTTAGAATGCTGATACTGACCATTGAGAGTTTTACAACAAAAAGAATGATAAACAACGCTGCCGCACTCACCTACTCCACTCTCCTGGCAATAGTCCCTATCCTGGCAGTAGTCTTCGCTATAGCAAGGGGGTTCGGCTACAACAAATACATAGAAGAATGGTTCAGAAATGTATTGTCGAGCCAGCCACAGGCTGCCGAAACGATAATCGGCTTCGTCAATTCGTATCTGATCCACACCAAGAGTGGAATCATACTCGGTATCGGACTTGTTTTCATGTTATGGACAGTAACGATGCTTATCAGGAACATCGAACTGGCCTTCAACAATATATGGCAGGTGAAGAAACCGAGAAGTTTCTTCAGGACTGTGACCGACTATATGGGAATGTTTATCCTTGCCCCTATCATCATTGTCGTCACATCAGGTATATCAATATTCGTAGCTACGGTGACAAGCCAGACAGAGGGCATGGAATTGTTTGCCCCGATGGTGAGGATATTGTGGGATATCATGCCCTTCGTTTTGATGTCAGCCATTTTCATAGCCCTTTATGTATTCATGCCAAACATAAGGGTAAAACTGAAATGCGCCATTTGGCCGGGAGTTTTGGCAGGCGTTGCCATGCAGGGACTACAGCTATTCTATATCCATTCGCAGATTTGGGTAAGCAGCTATAATGCAATCTATGGTTCATTCGCAGCCTTGCCGCTCTTCATGCTCTGGGTGCAGATATCATGGTCGATATGTCTTTTCGGCGCAGAGCTATGCTATACGAGCCAGAATATGGAAGAGTATGCCTTCCGCACGGAAACATACGAAATCAGTCCGCGATACCGCATGATAATGAGTATGCTGATCATGAGCATGATATGCAAGCGTTTTGAAAAAGGAGAATCACCGTACACGGCCCTTGAACTGAAGCTCAATACGAACATCCCCATACGCATAACACAAAACATACTATATGAGCTCATCGATCTCGGACTCATCAATGAAATATCAGGCGATGAAAAGGGAGACGTCAGCGTATATCAGCCGGCGCAAGACATATCAAGACTCAGCGTAGGGCGACTTATCGACAAATATGAAACAAAGGGGAAATGGGAACTTAAACTGAATATGTCTGAGGCGAACCATGAAAAATGGAACAAAGTAATTGCTGAACATTCGGCATATCTCAAGAAACAAAGAGAGATATTGCTGAAAGACCTGTGATTTAGCATAAGAATTACTAAAAATAAGAAGTAAACAAATGATGAACAAATGTATCATTTGGGACATACAAGTTTTTTTTGTAATTTTGCCATCATTAAGACGATTACATTATAAAGGTGTGGCGTCAGACAACTAATTAGAAACGTAAAATATAATAAAAATGGAATTACCTGATTTTATGTCATACTCCAACAAATTCACAAATGGTGAATTCTTGGAGAAAATAGCGAAAATAGCCAAACGTGCCGGTGCTAAACTTGTATACATCGCACTCGTGCTATATTACACCTTGCAGAGCGACAAAGTGTCTATCAAGGACAAAGCCATCATTGTAGGAGCTTTAGGCTATCTCGTCAGTCCGCTTGATGTAATACCGGATGCAATTCCAATCGTAGGTTTGGGAGACGATTTGGCAGTATTACTATATGTAATCGGCAAAATAGGCGATGTTTCTGAAGAAATCAAGGAGAAAGCCAAGAGCAAACTGACAAAATGGTTTGACGAGGACGAAATGGAAGAAATCAACGAGCTGAAAATGTAAAACCACAGACGTTAATCCAACAAATCATATTCTGATATTCCATCATCAACAAGTATTAGTCTTGAACCCAAATCGGTCATTAGGCCGTTAAATGTATAATTTTAATAACTGCTTGCAGTCTTTTGCTTTTTATAAGGCGTCTTTTGTCTGTTTTTAATTCGCAATAGCTCGCTATTACTCATTAAAAGTCAAACAAAATCCACTCTTCTAAAATATCAAAATTCAAGCAAGCCCTAATGACCGATTCGGGTTGAAGCATTCATAAAACATGCTTAAAGACTAATACTTTTATTTCAATCATTTCTGCAACCTTTTCAGGCGACGCTTGGCTTCAGGAATATCAGGGCAAAGCTTCAGAGCCTTCTTATAATTGGCAATGGCTGCATCGTTCATTTTTTCCTTTTCACATTCCTTGCCAAGCATGACGTATTCTACAGCCAGACGCTTCAGGAAATCATCTTTTTCTTTCTTCTCTTCCAATAGACGCTGGTTTTCAGCACGCAACTTATTTACCACATTCAGTTTGCTACGGATAAACCGCCGGGCTAATGGCTTCTCTATATCATAACGACTATGTATAGCCTTGAAGAAGTTGTCGAGAAAGGATTCCATATCACCCTTGTCAAATGCCTTGACCGCATCATGATACTCCCTGTCCGCCTTAGATTCAGACAAAGCCTTGTTGATAACAAGAGAATCGTTATAATTTCTGGAAAAGGCAACTACCTCGGGGCGCACGAAAACATCACTCCTACGTATTGGCTCTTTCAGAGTTATTCCCTCCAAAGAAGTACAACGTGAAAGTGCGACATAAGTCTGTCCACCGGCAAACACCCCACCAGTAAAGTCTATGTTGACATTCCTGAATGTAAGTCCCTGGCTTTTATGAACAGTAATAGCCCATGCCAAACGTATCGGGTACTGAGTGTAAGAACCTATCTCCTCTTCTTCTATCTTCTGTTCCTTGTCATTATATGTATAACGCATATTGCTCCAACATGCCCTCTCTACCTCCAATTCTCTGCCATCCTCGGAAACGATATATATAACGCCTTGCCCTTCGTCTATGCCCTCAATGACTCCTAAGGTGCCATTCACCCAGCGTTTGTCCAAATCATTCTTTATGAAAATGATTTGGGAACCGACTTTAAGGTCTAGTTGCATAGGAGTAGGCAGACTGCTTTCAGGGAAATCCCCTTTTATATCACCATAAAAAACTGATGCTTCGCCTGGCAATTTATCCAACTGGCATTGATTGATGTAATCAACTGTATCACGCCGTGTAGAGAGTGTTATCGACAGACCATTACTATCTGATGGGGAAACTGCCGCCACCCTATTGTTGAGAAGTTGCAAATCATTTGCAGTCACCATATTAGTCCGTATATGATCCAATATATTGATGAATGTAGAATCGGACTGGCGGTATACTTTTCTCAACTCTATGCTCACCAATTTGAAAGAACGGAAAACATGTGCATCAAAGAAATAAGGTGATGGATAAAAAGGGCGCAGGAACTGGCGGTCTTCTTCTTTCACCACGGGTTCCAACTGATATATATCACCTACAAAAAGCAACTGCTTCCCACCGAACGGTTCCCTCATATTTCGTGTATAGATTCGCAGAACCTTATCAATAAAGTCGATAATATCTGCACGAACCATGCTTATCTCATCTATAATGACAAGTTCCACCTCACGTATCAATTTTCTTTTCTCTCCATTATACTTGAGAGTTTCCTTGATATTCCTATTCGAAAAACGAGAATCCGTCGGAATCAATGGATGGAATGGCAATTTGAAAAAACTATGAAGCGTTGAACCACCAGCATTAATAGCGGCAATACCTGTAGGTGCAAGCACTACATGTTTTTTCTTTGTATGCTGGCATATATATCGTAGGAAAGTAGACTTACCCGTCCCCGCCTTTCCTGTAAGGAAAAGCGAACGACGGGTAAAGTTAACTATCTGAAGAGCCTTCTTGAACTCCTCGTTTTCAGTATCAATGATATCTTCCATTTCGAGACACCTTCTCTTTCTCATAGAGGCTTGAAGAAGACTTCAATCTCTGAATATGGCAAATGAAAAGGCATTTATCCAATTCGTAAAATCGTCATCAGAAATCATCCAACGACATGTTGTGGTTCTTCGGTTTGCTGTTCTTTGGCTCAGCTTCACTTTGAGGCTTGGCATCCTCTGCCTTAGAGCCTTTATGCTGAGATTCTGGGCTCTGAATTATATTTCCATTTTCATCCAGGAACACTTCATCTTCCATAATGACAGCCGTACTGTCTGTCTGGGTCGTATCCTTCTTTACAGCAACATAACTTGAACAATTGTACATTCCGTAAGAAATGTCAGAATCTTTCGGTTTGTCGAAATGTCCATGATATCTTGAAAAATTAGGATCATTCATGACAGACTGCATGAAATAGCCACATACAGGCAATGCCGTTCTGCTACCCTGACCTAATGCTCCAGTACGGAAATGAATACATCTGTATTCGCCACCAACCCATGAACCGGCAACAAGCTTTGGACTTACACACATGAACCATGCGTCAGAATGGTTGTTTGTCGTACCTGTCTTACCGCCGAAATCCGTATCCTTGGCATTGCCTACGTATCCCCATAGACTCTGGGATGTTCCACCAGGTTCTCTCATTCCGCCCATCAAAAGCTGCTGCATGAAGAATGCGCTCTTATAGGGTATTGCCTGTTGCTCCTCTATATTCTCCTGATAAACGACTTTACCTTCTCTATCTACAATCTTCGTAACTAATGAAGGCAGCACATGCTTACCATTGTTTGCAACAGTACAATATGAATTAACCATATCGAGGAGTCTCACATCAGAAGAACCCAAAGCCAATGATGGGGCGTCATCAAGTTCATTTGTAATACCCATCTGATGCGCTGTGTTTATCACATTCTTTATGCCCATCTCCTGCCCAAGCCTTACGGCAATGGAATTGATGCTTCGGGCAAATGCGCTCTTCAACGGAATGGAGTCACCTGAGAATCTGCCGTTTGCATTGCTTGGAGTCCAAATCGTATTCTCATGCTTCACCTTGTCATACACTTCCATTCTGATGTATTCATCACGGCGCTTGTCGCATGGAGTGAGTCCTTGATTCATCGCTTCTGTATATACAAACAGTTTGAATGTAGAGCCAGGCTGACGGTCAGCTTCCACCTTGTCATATTTCCAGGTGTCAAAGTCGATATCTCCTACCCAAGCCTTTACAGCACCGGTCTGAGGTTCCATCGCAACAAAAGCGCAATGCATGAACTTAACCATATAACGAATGGAGTCAACAGTACTCATCTCCTTCTCAATCATTCCTTTTTCATAATCGAAAAGTTTCACCTTATGTGGTTTGTTGACATAATAACTCACTGAATCCGGACTGTTAGGGAAACGTGCAAGAAGCTCTTGATAATAAGGTTGCTTCTGCAATATTCCTTCTATGAATCCTGGTATTACATTACCATTTTCATCGCGCCATGGCTCCTGGTTACCCCAATGACTGTTGAAATTCTTCTGTACCTGACGCATCTGTTTGGTAACAGCCGCCTCGGCATATTCCTGCATCTTGGAATCTATAGTGGTATAGATCTTCAATCCACTATTATATAGGTCATAGCCATTCTCCTTACACCAGTCTTTCAGATGTCTTGACACAGCCTCTCTGAAATACTTTGCCTGTCCGTCATAATTCTCTTCCTGATTGAAATCCAACTTGATCGGAAGTGCCGAAAGTGAATCGCAGACACTTCTAGACAAATCGCCATGCGTCACCATATTGTTGAGAACAACATTACGACGGTTCTTGCTATTCTCCGGATTAGACTTCGGATTATAGAATGTGGTAGCCTTCAACATACCAACCAACACTGCAGCCTGTTCAGTCTTCAAATCTTTCGGGGTCGTGTTGAAATAGGTTTTTGCAGCCGTTTTGATGCCATACGAATTAGAACCGAAATCTACAGTATTGGCATACATCGTGATTATTTCCCGCTTTGAATAAACCGTCTCAAGTTTAACAGCAATAATCCACTCCTTGCTCTTCATTATCAAGATGCGAAGACCCGGTATCTTGCCGAGCAGGCCAGTAGAATAGTTCTTTCTCACTCTGAACATATTCTTTGCCAACTGCTGGGTTATAGTAGAAGCACCACGCGCACCATGATGAGTGGCAGCATCTTTCACGGCACCGAACAAACCGATAGGATCGATACCAAGATGCTTATAAAAACGCTCATCCTCTGTATCAACCAATGCTTTGAAAAAGGACGGGGCCACTTCATCATACTTCACTGGAGTACGATTCTCATTAAAGAACTTTCCTATCATCTTGCCATCAGCACTATAAATCTCGGAAGCCTCGCTTACCTGAGGATCGAGTATTCCGGAGAAATAGCCAGGCGAGCTACCAAAAAGCCATAAGAAGTTTATGTCTACCATTCCAAGATAGATGATAAATGCCACTATACTGGAACAGAAACCTAGTATGGTCTTTGTGTACCATGCCCTACCTTTATAAAGGTTCTTATACCATCTGAAGAAAGCACCAAGCTTCTTAATGACAAGAACAAAGATTTTTCTCAACTTATCAAGCATATAATGTCTACATTTATTTAACAATTACGTAAATTCAGAACAAAAGTACAAATTTACTTTAGATATATATCATTGTTTCTATATATTTTATGATTTCTTCAATATTGTCCGGGTGGAACCACTTGATTTGCGGATCTCTTCTGAACCAAGTAAGTTGTTTGCGGCAATACTTACGACTGTCACACTTTATACGGAAAACGGCTTCATCCAGAGTGCATTTACCGTCAAAATATTCGAACAACTCTTTATATCCAACTGTATTCAACGAGTTGAGATGGCGGAAAGGATAAACTTCACGTGCCTCCTTTTCAAGTCCCGAACCGACCATCTCATCCACACGCTTGTTAATACGTTCATAGAGTTCGTCTCTGTCTCTATTAAGACCTATTTTAATGATATCAAAGGGACGTTCTTTTATTTTGTTTTTCCTGAATGAAGTATATGTCTTGCCTGTCATATGACATATTTCCAAAGCATGAACTATTCTTTTGGGATTCTTCTTGTCAACAATTGAATAATATTCAGGGTCAAGTTCCTCCAATTCAGCACACAAAGGCTCCAGCCCTTCGGTCGTATATCTGTCTTTCATCCATTGACGAGTTTTATCGTCAATGGTAGGTATATCGTCTATCCCGTTACAAACAGAGTCTATGTACATCATGCTGCCGCCAGTCATCAAAGCCAATTTTCTATCGCTGGAAAAATAACCAGACAGGAAATCCATCACGTCTTCTTCATATCTTGAAGCACTATAATAATCACCAAGCGATAGGTTTCCAACGAAATAATGCTTCACGCGTTGCTGTTGTTCCGAGGTTGGAGCAGCTGTACCTATAGGAAGTTCCCTAAACAATTGTCTGGAATCGGCATTGATAATTGGAATACGGAAATGCTCGGCTACGCGAAGACATAGTTCCGTCTTGCCTACACCTGTAGACCCAAGAATAACGAGAAGGGTATTTTTCATGAATACAAGAATGGAGTATACAATGTTTTTAAACGAAATGTGTTTGGCGAGCAACTTGTAAAGAAGCCAACCAAACACTATTTTAACACTATTAATTCCAAATCATCAACAAGATTTGGGTTAACTTCTCTTCATCAACGGATAATACCACGTTTAGAAGACTGTACGAAATCAATGATATAATCTATCTCCGGACAAGAAGGCAATGTTGAACGTATTTCAGCTATACCTTCAGAAATCAGTCCCTTGGAATACAATATTCGGTAGGCATCATGTATCATCTGGATTTTCTCATTGCTAAATCTGCGGCGACGTAAACCTATTAGGTTTATTCCGCAGTACTTGGTAGGATCCTTGCCAGCAATAATATATGGGGGAATATCCTGACTGAAACGGCTTCCGCCCTGAATCATGACATAGCCACCGATACGACAGAACTGATGACACAACACGGTACTGCTGACAATGGCATTGTCGTCAATAACTACTTCACCTGCAAATTTAGTAGCATTTCCTATAATACAACCATTACCCATGACACAGTCGTGAGCCACATGAACACACTCCATAAGCAGATTGTTGCTGCCTACTATTGTGGTACCCTTGGAGGCTGTACCACGCGAAATAGTAACATTCTCGCGGATACTGTTGTTGTCTCCTACGACGCAAGTAGTTTCCTCACCGACAAATTTCAGGTCCTGTGGTTTGGTGCTTATACTTGCACCAGGAAAAAATTCATTTCCATTCCCTATGCGAGCACCCGTATGTATCGTAACGCCGTTTTGGAGAACATTGTTATCTCCTATGACTGTATTCTTGTCAATATAACAAAATGGGCCAATTATATTGTTATCCCCAAGTTTCGCTTCAGGATGAACAAAAGCCAACTGACTGATTTGATTCATATTATAATAATGTTGTCTATTTATTCTTTACTATCTGTGCGGTAAATGTAGCCTCCGACACGACTTTGTCGCCGACAAACACGTATCCCTTCATAGAGGAGATGCCATGTCTTACAGGAGCCAAAAGGTCTACCTTAAACAACAACGTGTCACCAGGCACCACTTTCTGACGGAATTTCACATCGTCGATTCTCATGAAATATGTAGACCAACGCTCTGGTTCTTCCAAAGTGTTGAGAACAAGAAGGCCACCGCATTGGGCCATAGCTTCAATCTGCAGGACTCCCGGCATAACAGGCTCTTGAGGGAAATGTCCTGTAAAGAACGGTTCATTGCTCGTGACATTCTTCACTCCTACAATACTGTTAGCCCCAAGAGAAATCACCTTGTCTACAAGCTGCATCGGGTAACGGTGTGGAAGCAGCTCACGAATTCGGTTGACATCCATTACTGGCGGCTCATTGCAATCATAAATCGGAGCCTGTATCTCATGCTTACGGATTTCGCGACGCATAAGACGGGCAAACTTATTGTTGATGGTATGTCCTGGACGAGTTGCGATAATACGTCCTTTGATAGGACGACCGATAAGAGCCATATCACCGATGATATCAAGAAGCTTGTGGCGAGTACATTCATTTTCCCAAACCAAAGGCTTGTGCTGAATATAACCAAGCTTTGTGGCATCAAGACGTGGAACCTTCAAGAAATCAGCAAGCTGGTCAAGCCTCTCCTGAGTAGTCTGACGCTCATAGATGACAATGGCATTGTCCATATCACCACCTTTGATAAGATTTGCCTTCAACAACGGCTCAATGTCTCTTACGAAGACAAACGTTCTTGCAGGCGCGATCTCTGTTGCATAAGCATCCATATCGTCCAATGTAGCGAATTGGCTGTTGATGAACTTGGACTCAAAAGAGCACATTGTGGTAAGGCTGAATCCTTCATCCGGAAGAATCGTTATACAAGAACCTGACTCCTCGTCTTTGATCTCTATCTTGTGTCTGATTATATAATAATCCTTTGGAGCATTCTGTTCTTCTATGCCGATTTCGTTGATTTTGTCCACATACATGGAAGCAGAACCATCAAGAATCGGGAATTCCGGACCATTAACCTGGATAAGACAGTTGTCTATGCCCATGGCATACAATGCAGACATTCCATGTTCTATGGTAGAGACCCTGACATCTCCCTTGCCTAAGACGGTACCACGTTGTGTATCTACTACATTTTCAGCTATAGCCTCTATAACAGGCTGGTTTTCCAAATCTATACGCTGTATTTTATAGCCTGAATTCTCTGGCGCCGGATTAAAAGTGACCGTCAGACTGAGACCAGTATGCAGTCCTTTGCCACAAAGGGCAAAACTACCTTTAAGCGTTTTTTGTTTAGACATAATCTTCTATTATTATTCTTTAATAAATCGTTAAGCTTCAGACTCACCCTTTAGCTTAGCCAATTCTTTTTCCAATTCATTGATTTTGGCATACATTTCCGGCAAACGGCGGAAAATGGCCTGAGACTTGAAATATTTCTTAGGTTCCATTGGTGGAGTACCGATGAGTGTCTGGTCGTCTTTAATGTTTCCCGGCACACCAGACTGGGCTCCCAAAAAGACTTTATTGCCGATTTTAATATGCCCTGCGAGACCGACCTGACCACCGAACATACACCAGGAGCCAACTTTCGTACTTCCTGCGATTCCTACCTGTGCAGACATTACGGTATTCTCTCCGATGTCGGTATTATGGGCTATCTGTACCAAGTTGTCAAGTTTTACGCCCTTGCGCACGTATGTGCTTCCCATGGTAGAACGGTCAACACAGGTATTGGCACCGATTTCAACATTATCCTCTATGGTGACTATGCCTATCTGAGGGATTTTGTCGTAACCTTCTGCATTAGGAGCGAAACCGAAGCCGTCAGCACCAATTACAGAACCAGAGTGGATTGTAACACTATTGCCAAGTTTGCAACCATGATAAACAGAAACATTTGAATAGAGGATAGTGTTTTTGCCTACCTTCACGCCATCACCGATCGTGACATTCGGATAAATCTGACAACCATCTCCTATCTCAACATTGTCTCCGATACAAACAAAAGGCGCAATATAGCAATTCTCACCTATTTTGGCGGAAGCAGAAATGCTCGCCAACGAGCTGACGCCTGTCTTCTTTGGCTTCATAGACTCGTATAACTGCAGGAGCTGTGCCACCGCCTCATAAGCACTTGGCACTCGTACAAGAGTACAAGGAACATCCTGTTCCAGTTTCAAATCATTATTAACCAGAACGATACTAGAATTTGTAGAATACAAATAGTGAGTATATTTGGGGTTTGCCAAGAACGAAATTGCTCCTTTTTTTCCTTCTTCTATTTTTGCAAAAGTATTTACAGTAGTATTGTCATCACCTTCAACGCATCCATGTACGAATTCGGCAATTTGTTTAGCAGTAAATTCCATATTTATATTAATATTTCGTTTCATTTGCAAATATAGTAATATTTATTTGTTAGATGAAATATTTGATTGTTTTTTTAATAAATTGACCATATACAACCATTAATCAAATTAACGTTCTGAAAATTTCAGACAAATGAGGAATTGAAATGATGTAGTACGAAAAGACAACCTTCTTTAAAAATTATCCCCCGATATCACATCGGAGGATAACAACAACACAAACACAAATACAACATGCCTTGTTAAAGGACATGAGTTTATCTTTATATTAAAAAAATATATTCTTATATTGTGATTTCATAATTTAGTGCTGCAAATATAGCAACTATAATTTGAATTACGAAAATATAACTGCTCATTTTTTAAATAAATTCATATTTAACAAGAAAATCCATTGATTTTCCGCATTTCGTCATATAAAAACCACTTATATGAAATGGGAAACCAATGGATTCAGATATCAAAAACAAGTTATTTCTTATGCTTAATTCAAGCCAAAGAGAATCTTAAGACCGCCATCAACTCCTGAGAAACCCATGAAGGCAAGACTCAGCAGTCCGGCAGTAACAAGGACAATTGCCATGCCTCGCATACCTTTAGGCACATTTACAAATGCCAGCTGTTCACGCAATCCGGCGAACACAGTAAGAGCAAGGGCAAAGCCAATAGCTGTGGAAAATGCATATACAACACTTTGCACAAGCGAGAACTCCTTCTGGATGACCAAGATCGCTACTCCCAATACTGCACAGTTTGTGGTAATGAGAGGAAGAAAAATTCCCAAAGCCTGATAAAGGGCTGGAGAAACTTTCTTCAAAACTATCTCTACCATCTGCACCAAGGCAGCAATTACCAGGATAAACGCAATGGTCTGAAGATACTGAAGGCCGAAAGGCTCAAGTATAAACATTTGCACCAGATAGGTTACTATCGTGGCAAGCGTCAACACGAAAGCTACAGCAGCACCCATTCCCAATGAAGTAGTTACCTTTTGTGATACTCCCAAGAAAGGACAAATTCCCAAGAACTGGGACAGCACTATATTGTTTACGAATATAGCCGAGATAAATATCAAAATATATTCCATGATTACGCTTTCTTAAATTTGTTTACAATAGCAATTAGATAACCTAATGTGATGAACGCTCCTGGAGGGAGGATGAAGAGAAGCATGTTGCAAGTTTCAGGCAGAAGACCTATTCCAAAGATAGAACCTGCACCCAGGAGTTCTCTTACTGCACCCAGCAATGTCAATGCCAAAGAGAAGCCCAATCCCATACCAATACCATCGAAGATACTCTGAAGAGGACCGTTCTTACAAGCGAAGGCCTCGGCACGGCCAAGTATGATACAGTTTACCACGATAAGAGGGATATACAAGCCCAATGTAGCATAGATAGCGGGTACAAAAGCCTGCATAATCATCTGAAGTATAGTGACGAATGAAGCTATGACAACAACAAAAACAGGAATACGCACCATATCAGGCGTCAGATTCTTGATCAGGGATATAACCAGATTTGAGCAGATAAGCACAAACATAGTGGCCAATCCCATAGACAATCCGTTAATTGCCGAGGTTGTCGTGGCCAATGTAGGACACATACCGAGGAGAAGCACAAACGTAGGGTTCTCCTTGAATATTCCGTTAAGTAATATCTTTATATAATTCATATTCTCAACCTTTCATTTATTTGTTATCATTAGAAGCTACATTCTGAGAGCCTGCCGAGCTTTTCTTATATGCAGAATAAGCATTGTTCACAGCCTTGAGGAAGGCGCGGCTCGTGATAGTACTTGCCGTTATGGCATTCACTTGGCCACCGTCCTTGCTTACCTTGAGTTCTGCGGACGGATTCATGCCGATGATGCTTCCTTTGCCATCTTTCTGAAACCACGTCTCAGCCTTTGCACCGAGTCCAGGAGTCTCGGCAGTCTGCAGAATTGTGTAGCCAAGGATGTTGCCATTGGAGTCAAATCCTACCAACACTTTCAAGTCTCCACCGAAACCGACAGTAGTACTCTCGACTGCTGCTCCCAAATCCTTACCCTGAGCATCGTTCACCTTATGTATGACGTAAGTGAGCTCTTTTCCGTCAACTGTCTGACTATAAGGGTCACTTCCCGTTACGGTAATTTCTCCGCCACCCATCACTTTTTTGATACCGTCGGTCAGAGTCTTCTCTGCCTGTTCCTTGATAGGACCCGTGGTGATATGGTTGACATATGCAAGAATTGCACCTGTTATAAGCGCCACTCCAACAAGAACAATTACCATGTTCGTAATTGATGATTCTAATTTCTTCATACTATTTATCCTCCTTCTTTATTACCTCACCAAAACGTTTTGGCTTAATATAAGCGTTGATAAGTGGAGTGAATGCGTTCATTATCAAGATAGCAAACGACATACCCTCAGGATAAGCTCCCCAGTTACGGATAACAACGGTAAGGAAACCGATTGCCACACCATAAATCAATTGACCTTTATAAGTCATTGGAGAGGTAACATAGTCAGTAGCCATGAAGATGGCACCCAACATAAGACCACCGCTGAGAAGCTCGGCTACAGGGGATGCATAAACAGGGTTTGCCAGATGGAGAATACCGCTGAACACAAAGACCGTAGCAATGATGCTGACAGGAATATGCCAAGTGATGATCTTCTTCCAAAGCATGAAAGCAAGACCTAGGAGCAATGCCAAAGCACAAACCTCTCCTACCGTACCTGCTCCGTTGTTCAGTCCCGGATTTCCAAGCAGCATAGACATGGAATCTGGAAGTTGGTTGAGACAAGAGGCATCTCCGGTCTTTATCGCATTCTTCATCACACTGAGAGGAGTGGCAGCTGTGGTTGCATCCGTATACTTAAGGAGCTGACCTGCTACAGGCCATGACGTCATCTCTACCGGGAATGAAACCAAAAGGAAGCAACGGCCAACCAATGCCGGGTTGAAAGGATTACAGCCCAGACCGCCGAAAGTCATCTTTCCTACTCCTATGGCTACGAGCGCACCTATGAGAACTATCCATACCGGAAGGTTTGAAGGAAGGTTGAATCCAAGCAGCAGACCTGTAAGTATGGCTGATCCGTCAAGAACCGTGGACTCTTTCTTGAGCAGATACTTTGTTATTGCCCACTCAAAGAACATACATGCAGCTACGCTTGTCAAGCATACTATTGCAGAGCCGATGCCGAAATAGAAGAAAGACACGAGAAGAGCAGGTACCAAAGCCAATATGACTCCGTACATATTGCGCTCCACACTATCCGTACCATGGGCATGCGGCGATAATGATACTATTAAATTACTCATTTTATTATTTGATTGTTAGCTTAAACTCTGCTGGGAATCCAAAGGGTCAAGTTCCTCTGCTTTATCAAGAACAGGAATCATACTGTAGGATTTCGGACCTGACCAATATTTGACTTCCCAAGAGTATACAACTGTTATTACCTTAATTACTTCTTTGCATTCCTTGCTCTGATGATTCCCATCACAGTAGTCTTTCCAAGACGGATATTGTCAAGAAGAGGTCTGTGGGCAGGGCAAGTGAATTGACAGGAGCCACATTCTATACAAGAGGTAATGTCTTCCTGTTCCACTTTCTCCCAATTATGCATAGAGCTTGCCGTAGCCAAAAGGAATGGTTCCAGTCCCATAGGACATACGCTGACACATTTTGCACAACGAATACAAGCCTGTGGCTTTTTGCGGCGTGCGTCAGAATCGGTCAAGATTGTTATACTGTTAGTTCCCTTGCAGACAGGTACTTCAGTAGAAGTCAAAGCCTTACCCATCATTGGTCCACCGGCAAGGACTTTGTTGTCACCCTCTGGCATTCCGCCACAGAAATCGATAAGTTCTTTCATCGGAGTACCCATTCTTACGAGGAAGTTGCCAGGATTAGCCACTTTCTTACCTGTCACAGTAGTGTAGCGTTCAAACAACGGCTTGTTTTTCATCACAGCCTGATATACGGCAAAAGCAGTTCCAACGTTCTGAACGATGGCACCCACGTTGACAGGAATAGCAGGAGGCGCAGGAACCTGACGGCGAATAACTGCGTCAACAAGCTGCTTCTCACCACCCTGCGGATACTTCTTTGCCAAAGGCACAATCTCCACATTAGGATTGTTGGCTGTCTTTTCTTCCAGCAGGCGGATAGCCTCAGGCTTATTATCCTCAATTCCGATGTAACCCTTATCCACTTTAGCTGCCTTCATGAGCAGGTCAAGACCAACGAGAATCTCATCCGCATGTTCCATCATCAGTCGATAGTCAGAAGTGATATAAGGCTCACATTCCACTCCGTTGATGATCACACACTCTGCCTTTGCTCCAGGAGGAGGACAAAGCTTGATGAATGTAGGGAAGCCTGCGCCACCCATACCTGTAACACCTGCCACCTTGATACGGTTTACGATTTCTTCCGGCGTCAGTTCAGGATGAGCCGCAACAGTCTCAAGTTTGTCAGATCTGTCTATAGACTCTTCCCACTCATCTCCTTCCACCTTGACGATGATACATGGTTTGCGATAGCCTGTAGCATCTACCGCATTATCAATTTTGAGTACTGTACCCGAAACAGATGAATAAATAGGAGCTGATACGAATCCGCCGGCTTCGGCCAACAAAGTACCTACCTTCACCTTGTCGCCTTTTGCCACAACAGGCTTGGCAGGAGCTCCTATGTGCTGCGACAATGGGAATATCGCCTGTGTTGGGAGAGCAGCCACCTTTGTCGCCACCTCTGCCGTTATTTTGTTTTCCTCTGGGTGAATACCACCTATTCTAAAAGTTCTCAACTTCATTTCTTATGCCTCCTCTTTATTTTCTGAACCATTTTTAGCTGCAGTAGCAACCTCAACACCAGACTCAGCCTTAGGCTTGCGAGGAGGGAAGTTAACGGCAACGATAGCTCCTGTAGGACAAGCAGCCTCACACTTACGGCACATACGGCATTTGTCCGGATCAATATAACTCAAATTATTCTCGACAGTAATTGCTTCGAACTTACATTCCTTCAAGCACTTGCCACAACCGATACAAGCAGCTTTGCAAGCTTTCATAGCGGCGGCACCTTTGTCTTTGTTTACGCAACGCACATAAACACGGCGTCCCTTAGGTCCTTTCTTGCGAAGTTCTATGACATGGCGCGGACAGGCTTTTGCACAAGCGCCACAACCGATGCACTTATCTTCGTCAACTTCCGGCAAGCCTGTCTCTGGATTGATCTGGATAGCACCGAACTGACAAGCGCTAACGCAGTCGCCACATCCCAGACATCCGAAACCGCAACCTGTCTCACCTGCTCCACATGCATTTACTGCGGTACAAGTCTTCAGACCGTCGTATACGGCAATACGCTTCCTAAGCTCACACGTACCGTTGCAACGTACCACAGCAACCTTTGGCTCGCTATTAGCTACTGCCATACCGAGCAAATCTGCAACTTGTCCCATCACGGCAGAACCGCCGACAGGACAGAACAAACCCTCAATTGACCCACTGTCTGCCCCCTTAACGAGAGCGTCGGCCATACCTGAACAACCGGCAAAGCCGCATCCGCCACAGTTGGCACCAGGCAGAACGGAAGCCACTTGTCCGATACGTGGATCCTCATGCACAGCGAATTTCTTGGAGCATATATAGAGTATCACAGCTGCAACGAGCGCAATACCCCCCAAGACTACAAGTGCAATTAAAATAAAATTCATAATAGTTGTATTTGTTTTTATTAATTTGTTTTTACCAAATAAGTTATGTTATTATCAAGAATCATCAATATGCAAATCACTTGGACAACTCAATGTCGAAAGTGACCTTTCTGTTTATTCTACCACGGAACATAAAGAGGAGAAAATAATAAGGAGCGAGTGAAAGAAGAGCTCCGAGAGCGGAAATCAGCTCAGAATAACCAGTAGCCAACATAGCGAACAAGACTACAAGCATCAACAGCATTGGCACAAGCATTCCAAGGGAAAGAGCCAAGAAACCTACGTTGTATGAAGCCATGACATTCACTCTGTCTCCTGCCGAATATCTATTGTCCTTTGTATATATGTCAATTATTTTCTCTTTGCTTTCAGAGGTATTGCATTGTTTAGCCACCTTGCATGAGGCACATGCAGAAGACTGAACTACACGAACCTTCACGCACTCGCCCACTACCGACTCAACAACGCCCACATGTTTAATTTTGTTCTCCATAACCATATCATAAGTCAATTTTGCAACATCGACTTTACAACTGCAAATTTAGTACTTAATTTCCACATTGCAAAAAATATAAAATTAAAACAAGGAAATGGAGTAATGTTTTTTTGATTTATTAATCCTTAAACGTTTACGTAAACTTGCAAAAAAATGAAAAACGCTCAAAAATATCATTTAAACCCGATAGAAAAATTCTTAATTCGAGTTTAGCGTTACTTTTTGTCAACACAACACTATATTGTCCTTATGATACCTCATGGTCATTTCCCTTCTTTCCGTTTATCTCAGAACAAAGCATAGCCACATCTTTATGGAGCACAAGAAAGACACAGCAAACCTTGAAATGACAACGAAGCAAGATGCAAAAACTTTGAAGTACAACAGGCATAGATACACGTCAGCAAAAGAGCGTCTACACACAATACTCTCATCCATGTTAAAGATCGTAGCAACAACAAGCTATCAAGATTCTTGTTTTCTTCATGCCAAGCCATCGGATTGTCAGTCCTCTTTCATGAGTTCATCAAAGAACTTGTCGAGGTCCTTGTCCCATCCATCCATGATATCACCTCCAAGGATGTTTATATCGTCATCCGAAACGAAGAGTTCGGCAACATGCTCTTTGTCATCGTTTTCCAGAACGAAGCTGAACGGTTTCAAGAGTCCCATCCTGTCTATCTCAGCAGCCATTGTGTTGAGCCTTTCTCTCAACAGACCTACTGCAACGTCATAGAAATTGTCATCTCTGCATTCTATCCATTCTTCTACCACACTTCTTGTTATTTCTTTGTCTTCGTCATCGAATGCCATCAAGTCACCGCTTTCGGGAGATATTCTGATATGGATATCTGTAAGACATGCATTTTCCTCATCGCATGGGAATTTCTGCACCACCTTCTTCAAGAATCTGTCTATCTGCCTAACGCTCTGTTCGTTATTGTTTGCCATAATACAAGATTTTTAGTTATTCTTTTTCTGGTTATCGTTTGGAGCTCATAATGCCACCTTAACTTTCTTCGGTTTGCTCTCATTGCTCATTCTGTCCAACGCCGTGACGACGTATGTCACTTTCTTGCGTTTTCCAGTAGTGGTACTGCTAGAGTGTGTCGGGATTTTACAGAAGGTTTCTGTGGTAACTGCAACGATTTTCGAGGCATCAGACAGATCAGGCTGCTCACCGTTCTCAAATCTGTAGACCACATATTTAACTGCTTCATCCTTCCATCCTTTGCCTTTAGGCTGCATCCAGAAGAGTATTTGGTCGCCATCTATCGTCATGGCCTTGAGCTTCTTCACCTTGTTGGGCGCCTTTGCATTTATATGCGGCATAAGCGGCTGCAGGGCTGGATATTTCCAATAGTTGTTGCGCAGCACGTTCTGATAGTTTCCCACATTGTCCACTACAGCTTTAGCATACCACAACACCGTGCCTTTAACATTCTGCATGGCTTTATGAAGATTGTATTTGGCAGGCATCTGGTTTATGGTCGGATTCTTAATATCGGCAGCCTTCACCGTGCGCTCCACATCTTCTCCTATATATAATGGTCTTGCCCCTGCATATTTGTTCCACCATTTTATGAGCGTGGCATAATCTGCACTCTTATGACCGATTTCCCAATACAGCTGCGGCACGCAATAGTCAAGCCACCCGTTGTTCACCCACATCAGCACGTCGGCATAAAGGTCATCGTAGTTCTGCAGTCCGTTTGTCTTGCTTCCTATGCCAGGAGCCGATTTTGCGTTGCGATAGATTCCAAATGGCGAAACTCCGAGCTTTACCCATGGTTTCACTTTGTGTATTGTCTCATATAGCTGCTTCACGAAGAGGTTCACGTTGTCTCTCCTCCAGTCGCCACGGTCTTTTATCCCATTATTGTTGGCTCTGAAATCCGCATCATCAGGAATTGGGAGTCCTTTCACAGGATAAGGATAGAAATAGTCGTCGATGTGAATTCCGTCCACGTCATATCTCTCAAGAATATCCTCGACCACGCTGCATATATAATCCCGGTTTTCCTGCTTGGCAGGGTTCAGAATCATCAATCCGTCGTATGGGAACACGTTCCCTGGCTGCCGTATTGCCACATGCTGGGGTGAGAGCTCCTTGGTGCCTTTCGTCTTGGCGCGGAATGGATTTATCCACGCATGCAGTTCCATTCCTCTTTTGTGGCATTCGGCCACCATCCACTTCAGAGGGTCCCAGTATGGCGAAGGGGCCGTTCCCTGTCTTCCTGTGAGGAATCTGCTCCATGGTTCCAGTTTGCTTTCATACAACGCGTCGCATTCCGGCCGCACCTGAAAGATTATTGCGTTCACTCCGTCTTTCTGCAGCTCATCGAGCTGGTAAGTCAGCGTCTGCTGCATCTTTTGCGTTGACATGCCCTCAAACTGTCCGTTCACGCATTGTATCCATGCACCACGGAACTGCCGTTTTGCGTCTTCCGCCGAAACCGAAAGACTTATTATCAGAGCTACTAACATTAACCAACTTCTGAGATATTTCATATAATCTTCTGTCTGTGAATAAGTTATTATTAAATTGACGAGCAATTGTTTGATATGCAACTGTTTGACGAGCAAACGGGCTTCATGCATTTGAGTTGCGTGTTGATAGGCTGACGAGCAATTGTCTGGCGAACGAGTTGGAATGCAACATACCGGAAGTCGAACGAATTGTCAATTCTCCGCTAAAGACCGTTCCATATTACTTATACAAGTATCTCTTTATACTCTTTTTCGGAGTTTTTTCAAATTCCTCGTCATGGATTTCTATCGCAGCAATCTTGCAGTATACCGGCAGGTTGGCGTTCACCTGCACTCTGTTCTCCTCCATAAGGCTCTGCAGATCATCTCGAGAGAGCCCCATAGCTTGAACTTCGTCGAAGTCAGGATGCACGAGTCCGACGAGTTTTCCGTCTCTCTGCACCACCACACTCTCCATTGCGAACGTCATACTGTTGAGTTTGTCCTCTATTTCCTCCGGATAGATGTTCTGCCCGTTAGGTCCAAGCAACATGTTCTTGCTGCGTCCCTTTATGAACACGTTCCCACCTTTGTCCATAAGCCCGAGGTCTCCGGTATGATACCATCCGTCCTTGTCTATGGTCTGTGCCGTGGCTTCGTCATTCTTGTAGTATCCGAGCATCACATTGAGTCCTCTTGCAAGTATCTCTCCCGGCACGGTCTCCGGGTTCTCGCTGTCGATTTTCACCTCCATGTGTACTACTTCCCTTCCACACGACATCGGCACAAAGTCATGCCAGTCAGAATAAGTTATGATAGGCGCACACTCCGTCGCTCCGTATCCTACTGTGAACGGGAAGTCTATGTCTTTGAGGAACGACTCTATCTCCTGATTGAGTGCGGCTCCTCCGATGATCACTTCGTAAAGGTTTCCTCCGAAAGCCTGATACACCTGCTCACAGATTCTCTTCTTCACCTTCTTGCCCACTCCAGGCATTTTCATCAGCAGTTTCACCTTGGTGTTCTGAATCTGCGGGAACACTTTTTTCCTGATTATCTTCTCTATCACAAGCGGCACAGCTATGACGATAGCCGGTTTCACGTCTTTGAACGCCTGGGCTATGATGGCAGGACTTGGCACTCTTGTGAGATAGAACACATGACACCCGTGGAGGAATTCGAAGAGGAATTCGAACGACATTCCGTACATGTGGGCCATTGGGAGAATGCTGATAGTGTTGTCACCTTTTTTAATGGTCTTGCCAAGCACACCTTTAGCGAAATCGATATTGCTCCACAACGCCCTGTATGGCAGCATCACACCTTTTGAGAATCCTGTCGTACCGCTTGTATAATTGATGAGCGCGAGCTCCGACGGGTCTTTCTCCTTATAGTAGCTTATGTGTTGCTGGCGGAAAGCCTTCGGGTATTTTTTTCCGAAGAGCTCATTTAGATGCTCTCTGGCATATGTCAGCTTGTCGGTTCTCGACACCACGAGCGAATAGTCTGGTATGTATACGATACCTTCGAGCGACGGCATTTTGGTGGGATCTATCACGGTAGCCACCACATCGCCCACGAAGAGGAGTTTTGCTTCGCTGTGGTTCACGATGTTGTGTATCTGGTCTGCCGTGAACTCATGCAACACCGGTACAGCCACGGCGCCGTAAGTCAGGGTCGCCAAGAATACTACTGCCCAAGAAGCGCAGTTTCTACCACAGATGGCGATTTTGTCTCCGTGCTCAACTCCGCTGTTTTCAAATAATATGTGGAGTTTCTCTATTTTTCTTGCCACATCTTTATATTGCAGCGTTATTCCTTTATAATCGGTCAGGGCGTCTGAATCCCAATGTGAGATGATGCTCTGTTCAATCAGCGAATTGAAACTTGGTATTGATTCCATTTAATGACTTGTATTAATTTAATGCAAAGTTATAGTATTTTTTGCACACTCCAAAATTAATTGTGCAATAATATACTCCTTGTCTCTATTTTTAACCCAAATCGGTCATTAGGGTTTGCTGGATTTTGACTATTTGAAAGAGTAGATTTTGATTGTCTTAATGAGTAATAGTGGGTTTTGCAAATTTAAAACAAGCAAAAGACACCCTATAAGAGACAAAGGACTGCAAGCAGTTGTAAATATCACATTGGAAGGCATGATGGCCGCTTGTGGTTTACTGCTATTCGAGGAGTTTAAGCGCCAAGTCTCTCACGAGTTTTCTTTTCACCAGTTTTGAGAAGATAGTGTATTTCTTGTTATATCTTTTGTCGGGCAACGGGAAGAGTCCTTTTTCTTCTAGTTGCTCTATCCTCGTCCTGAGTTGCTTTGCCGACCTCAGGTCTTTCACCACCGCCAAGATATAGCTCATCGTCATCTGCGCCACTCTGCGTTCTATGGCGAGTCTGTCGTCCACGGGCATGGCATAAGCCATATCATGCAGTCGGCAAATCATGGCATATTGGTCATCAAGTTTCTTTATAACCGTTTTCTTGTCATCTCCGCCGGCGGTTTGTCTGTCTTTTCCCTTGAAGCGTGCCACGGCTGTAGTGGGCAATACCTTTTCCGCTTTGAGGAAAAGCAAGACCGTAAACTCCTCGTCGCTCGACTCATTTGCCGTATCGAAGGTCATTCCTTCGGTCAGATTCTTTCTGAACGCATAACCTGCCGGACTTGGATTGATGGTGTTATGGCGCATAAATTCCGTTCCGCTTTCCATCTTTCCGTCTTCGTAAGACGTGCGCTGCTTTTCGTCCCGGCTCGACTCAAACACTATGATTTCCGGCTTTTCATAGCGCATCATGTCAAGGCAATGGCCGTATCCGTCGAGAAGTAACGTGTCTGCCGCGCTCAAAAACTGCACATAGCGCCCTGTCGCCATCCTCATTCCGAGATTCATGGCGGAATTTATGCCTGAAGAAGGCTGGCGCACCACCACCACCTCGTCTTCGCTTCCATTTAGCAGCAAGACAAGCGGCTCGCGCGTGCCATCGCCTATGACGAACACTTCCCGTTCTTCTTGTCTCAAAGATAGGCGCAACACACTGTCCACGCATTTCTGAAGTTTGCCGGCATCGTCATCTTCGAAGAATATCACGAAGCTTACCAGCGGTTGACCTGCTTTTTTCTTGTTTATATCGTAATCCATCTTCACTTTTTTATTATTTAGCAAAGATACAAATATTATTGGATTTTCGTGCAATTTCGAAAAGTTTTCTTTTAACCCAAATCGGTCATTAGGCCGTATATTGTGTTTTTTAATTACTGCTTGCAGTCTCTTTTTTACAAGGTGTCTTTTGCTCGTTTTTAATTCG
>NZ_FR892571.1:0-11343 GCF_000436015.1 Prevotella sp. CAG:592
AGACAATGCTCGTGCCGAGCATACAACAAAAAAACGGAATACTGGCCTTTGTGGTCAATACTCCGTTTTTTTCTTTATCATTCATTAATCAGTTTCATTCCTATACCCCGCATCAGTTTCTGAACTGCAGACCGGCGCCGTTGGTATCGATAACGATAGGTTTCTCGCGGCTTACCTCCTCGGCGAGGATTTTCTTTGAGAGATCGTTGAGCACGAGGCGCTGGATGGCTCTCTTCACCGGACGTGCACCGAACTCCGGGTCGAAGCCTGCGTCGGCAAGATACTGTATTGCGGCATCGGTCACGTTGAGCGTGAAGCCCTGCGGCTCGAGCATCTTCTTCACGGCGTTCATCTGCAACGTCACTACCTGTGCTATCTCCTGCTTCGTGAGCGGCAGGAACATGATAGTCTCGTCGATACGGTTGAGGAACTCCGGACGGATGGTCTTCTTCAGCATCTCCATCACCTTCTGCTTGGTGTCGCTGATGATAGTGTCGCGGTTCTGGGCGTTGAGCTTCTCGAATTCCTGCTGTATGTACTGGCTTCCGAGGTTGGAGGTCATTATCACGATGGTGTTCTTGAAGTTTACGGTCCTTCCCTTGTTGTCGGTAAGCCTACCGTCGTCGAGCACCTGCAGCAGGATGTTGAACACGTCGGGGTGTGCCTTCTCTATCTCGTCGAAGAGTACGACGGAATATGGTTTGCGGCGCACTGCCTCTGTCAACTGTCCTCCCTCATCATAGCCTACATATCCTGGAGGTGCTCCGATGAGTCTCGACACACTGAACTTCTCTTGATATTCGCTCATGTCGATACGCGTCATCATCGTCTCGTCGTTGAAGAGGTATTCGGCGAGTGCCTTTGCCAGCTCCGTCTTACCCACACCTGTGGTGCCGAGGAAGATGAACGAGGCGATAGGTCTCTTGGGATCCTGCAGTCCGGCACGGCTACGACGCACGGCATCGCTGACGGCGGTGATTGCCTCATCCTGTCCGATTACTCTTTTGTGGAGCTCCTCTTCAAGATGCAACAGTTTCTCACGCTCGCTTTGCAGCATACGCGTCACTGGTATTCCGGTCCAGCGGCTCACCACTTCTGCTATATCATCGGCAGTGACTTCCTCTCTCACCATGGCTTCAGCACCTTGTGCGTTGCGCAGCTGACTCTGTATGGCGTTGATGTCGTCTTGCAGCGACTTCAGTTTGCTGTAGCGTATCTCTGCCACACGCTCATAGTTGCCTTCGCGCTCGGCACGTTCAGCCTCAATCTTCAGGTTCTCAATCTGCTGCTTGTCTTCCTGAATCTTGTTCACGAGGGCTTTCTCTCCTTCCCATTTGGCTCTATACTGCTTCTCCTGTTCTCTCAGGTCGGCAATATCCTTGTCGAGCTGATCAATCTTGGGCTGGTCGTTCTCTCGCTTTATTGCCTCGCGCTCAATCTCGAGCTGTTTCAACTTACGCGTAATCTCGTCGAGTTCCTCAGGCACGGAGTCACGCTCCATACGGAGTTTTGCTGCAGCCTCATCCATGAGGTCGATTGCCTTGTCTGGCAGGAAACGGTCGCTGATGTATCTCTCTGAGAGTTTTACGGCGGCAATGCAGGCATCATCCTGTATACGCACCTTGTGGTGGTTCTCGTAGCGCTCCTTCAGTCCACGCAGGATTGAGATGGCGCTCATCTCGTCTGGCTCGTCCACCATCACAGTCTGGAATCGTCTTTCCAGAGCCTTGTCCTTCTCGAAATATTTCTGATATTCGTTGAGTGTGGTGGCTCCGATGGCCCTGAGTTCTCCACGTGCCAATGCCGGCTTCAGGATGTTTGCGGCATCCATGGCTCCCTCTCCGCCTCCGGCTCCCACGAGGGTGTGTATCTCATCGATGAAGAGGATTATGCGGCCTTCGCTCTTGGTCACCTCGTTGATTACGCTCTTGAGTCTTTCCTCAAACTCGCCCTTGTATTTGGCTCCTGCCACAAGTGCTCCCATATCGAGAGAATAGAGCTGTTTGTCTTTCAGATTCTCCGGTACGTCACCTCTGACGATACGCTCGGCGAGTCCTTCCACGATGGCTGTCTTACCGGTTCCCGGCTCACCGATGAGGATCGGGTTGTTCTTGGTACGCCGAGACAGTATCTGCAATACTCGTCTGATTTCGTCGTCACGGCCTATCACTGGGTCGAGTTTGCCGGAGCGTGCCTGCTCCACGAGGTTCTTGGCGTATTTGTCGAGACTCTGATAGTTCTCGTCGCCGCTCTGCGAGCTCACCTTCTGTCCCTGCCGTAATTCGAGAATTGCCTTGCGCATGTCGTTCTCCGTGCACCCGGCGTCTTTCAATATTCTGCCTGCCGTGGCTCCATCTGAAATGACAGCCAGGAGAATCGTCTCCACGCTGACAAACTCGTCGCCCATCTGCTTTGCAAGGCTCTGCGATTTGGCGAGCACATTGTTGGCGTCGGTAGAGAGATATGGCTGTCCGCCCTGAACTCTCGGCAGGTGTTGTATCTCCTGGTCGGCAAGGGTCTCTATCTGCTGTGCGTTGACGCCGAGCTTCTGGAAGATGAAGTTGGCTACATCACGTCCCTTGAGGAGTATTCCCTTGAGGATGTGTACAGGTTCGATAGTCTGCTGACCGTTCTGCTGCGCGGTGTTGACGGCTTGCTGCACCACCTCCTGCGCCTTGATTGTAAACTTGTCGAATGTCATATTTTTATCTCCTTTCTTTTGTTATTATTCTTTATCCTGATTCTTTTTACCTTAACATCAAACAGTCATCAGGCCGTTTGAGATAATATCCTAAAGATGTGAAATCCAAACAAGTCTTAATGACCGATTCGGGTTTTGTTCATTCTGTTCGCTACCGATAGCGCAAAGGGCATACCACGCGAAGAAGCACGACAAATCGGCAGAAGTCTCTGACTATCAGGCATAAAAAAAGCCCCGCCAACCGACAAATAGTCAGAAAGCAGGGTATATTCTACCAATCTGCAATAGGCAGACCTTTCATCTGCAAGGTTTCAGTTCTTTTGTGTCATGGCTTTGCCTTGCTGATATAAAACACCACGACCTTAGAAAAAGATAGTAAACCACCGGAAAATGGGCAACGCCCGTGCCCAATTTCGACATAAATCCATTGACCGGGACAGATCAGAATCCGTTGCCCATCATACCGCCGTTTAGCAGCAGTTGGGCGTTCTTCTCCTTGGTCTTGTCCATGATGAGGAAGAGGTCGACGAGCCACCACACTCCACATCCGCCACAGGTGAGCAGCTTGATGACACCGAGACCAACATCGCCGATATACATACGGTCGATGCCGTAGCCGCCAAGGAATATTGATATCAGCAGACTGATGGTGGGGTCTTTCATCTGCATGAAGGCGACGTTGGCGGTATTGCTGTCCATTGTCTCCAGACGGCTCTTCACCATCGGATACATGTTTGCGGGAATCTTGCTGCCGTATACCATAAGCAGCTGGTCTATCTGATTTCTGTCCATATCACAGGAGGTTTATCGGGTGAATATAATATTTTAACCCAAAACGGTCATTAGGCCGTTCAATGTAGTATTTTAATAACTGCTTGCAGTCTTTTTTTTTTATAAGGCGTCTTTTGTCTGTTTTTAATTTGCAATAGCTCGCTATTACTCATTAAAAGTCAAACAAAATCCACTCTTCTAAAATATCAAAATCCAAGCAAGCCCTAATGACCGATTTGGGTTTAAAGTTTCGCAGGCTTTCAATTTGCTTTGGCTGTAAACAAGGTGACAAGATACGAGTAGACAAGGGGGATATGTATATGGTCGTCAAATGCCAAGGATGTTTCTCACTATCATCCAGATGAAGAAGGTGATGATATAGAACCACACCACGCAGCGGTGTTCTATCACCCTGGCCAAGGCATCGCGCCTCTTGCCATGCGGCATCGCCCACTCCACTATGAAGAGCAGGGCGTATGGCAGCGAAAAGGCGAGATAATAGTTATAGCGCAGCGCCGCCATCGGTTCGCCGTGGAGCAGAGCATGCAGGAAGCGCTGTATGCCACAGGCGGGACAGCTCAGTCCGGTGATGAGTTTCATCGGACATTTGGGAGCGTAGACAGCGTTAGACGGGTCTACGAGAAACAGTCCGCCCAGGATGACCGCCGTTATACCTATTATTATATATATACGCTTGGAGTATGCCACCTGTCAGTTTTGCTCTACATCATTGCACTGCACATACCTGCCATGAAATAAAATATGAACGAAATTACATTAATCACCAATCCGGAGATAAGTCCTATCATACTCCATTTCTTGGCGTCGGCAGCTGATGCCACGGCAGCCTGATACTGACCTGCCATATAGAGTGAGTTCACCTGACTTGCCTTCACGATACCTACGATGCCGAGGGGCAGACAGCAACACAAAGTGACGAGGATGGCAAGCACCATATTGTTGTCTGGCTTTGGAGGCATGTTGCCGTTGCCGAAGCCATTCTGGAAGCCGCCGTTATTCTGGAAGCCACCATTATTCTGGAAGCCGCCATTGTTCTGATAGCCGTTGTTGTTACCATAACCGTTATTATACTGCTGATTAGGCTGCTGTGGTTGATAGTTCTGATCCATAACTGATGAGTTTTAGTTGGTTTAGTGGGTAATTACTCGAAACAATCTCATTGCCTCTTCAAAGGCATCCACCGCCATGACCATTCCTTTCTTTTGACTTGCGACGGTGTTCTTTCTTGTTTCTAATTACAAAAGTACATAAAAAAATGCAAAATGATTAACCCCGGACTTATTTTTTTCAATAAACAACAGAAAAACAACACAATAGAGGTCATCAGGCCGTTTGGTGGTTAGACATCAAGCAGCGGATAATCCTTTTTCAAGTCAGCGATTTTCTGCTGAGTGCGCTGCACGAAGAGCTTATGTTCTTCGCTGTCGGGATTGAAGGGTTTATGGCCGAGAGCCTCACGGATGGGTCGCCAGCGGTTGAGAAATACATTGGTGGCAGCACTGAAATATAGGGACGAAAGGCGCTCCCAGATATAGCTGACGGTCTGATCCGAGGGATGGAGCATGTCTTCCTTATAGAAGCGATAGTCGCGCAGTTCGTCGTTCACTATCTCATAGGCCGGGAAATAGCTGCAGCAGTCGTATTCACTACAGAGTTTGTCGGCAGCCAGAAGCAGTGTCGCCTTGGATAGCTGACTGCCATGGAATCCGTATTTGGCATAGCGGATGGGACTGACGGTCACTATCACCTTCAGGTCCCGACATACGCCACGGAGAATGCCTATTGCCTCGGCGAGGGCATCCCGACACTGGTCGATGGTGAGTTCTTCTTCCTGAAAGAGGCGTTGCGGACGCTTCTGGCAGTTGTCCACAATCTCGCCGGTCTCTCGCAGACGATAGACGTGGTTGGTGCCGAGGGTGAAGACGCACACCAGACGGTCGTAGCTGTCAGCTTGCAACGGCATGGCGAAGCGGCGCACGGTGTGCAGGATGCTCACCGGATTATACATCACGCCGTAGGGGTTCACCACGGCACGGAATTTTTCGTCGGCAAACCGGCGCCCGATATTGTCGGCGAAACAAGAGCCGACAAACAGCATCTGCTCCAATGGCTCTATGCTGAATGCCGGCTTTGGTATGTCTACTTCTGTTCTGAATATCATATCATCCAATGATTTTATCTTTGAGCCTCACTTAGCTGCGGCTCACCTGCAGACCGGTTTCGCTGAGCGTCATGTCAACGAAGCGGGCATTGGCGTTGGGACGGTTCTCATTGATTATCTTGCGGATGCGGGCTGCCGCTTCCGTATCTTTTGCCACCATATACAGATAGCCGCCGCCACCGGCTCCCGGCAGTTTGTAGCCGAGGCAGAGGTCGTCGACCATATTCGTTATCGCCCTCACGCTGTCGGGATTGGTACCGCTGTCCATCGCCTGGTTCTGCGTCCAGGTCTTGCGTATCAGTCCTCCCATGCGCTGGAAATCGGCACGCTGTATGGCGTCATACATGTCGAGCGTATGGCATTTCATGTCTCTGAGCATAGCGAGTTCTCCACTGTGGTTGAGGAACATCCGTCTGACTATCTCCGAGAGGATGGTCTTTGCCGTGCGTGTGATTCCTGTGTAGTACAGCAGATGGCAAGCCTTGTATTCATTGCGGGTGAAGAGGTCGCCCGGCAACCAGCGCACCGTAGGGTTCTGGTCGAAGCCACGCTCCGTCTGCAGCAGTTTCACTCCTTCGAGCACTCCGCCGAACTGGTCTTGCCAGCCTCCACCGGTGGTGAGCATCTGCTCCAATGCCAGAGTGCGCCTGCCTATCTCTCCCTTGTCCCAGGAGAGTCCGCAGAAGTCGTTCAAGGCTCCGAGCACTGTGGCGGCGAGCACACTGCTCGTGCCCAGTCCGCTGCCGGCAGGGATGGCAGAGAGCAATGTCAGTTCTATTCCGCAACCGAATACCATCAGCTGGTCTTTCAGCGTATTGTGCTGCTCCACGGCGTATGCCGGAAGGAATCCGGCAAGGGCGAGGGCTGCCTTGGGGATGGAGAACGGACTGCCCACGTGTCTGAAGTCAGCGAGCTGTTCGAATGTCGTTATCTGCTCAGAGGCTCCCAGGTCGATGCTCCGCAGTATGATATGCGGTTCGCTGCAGGGTCTGATGTATGTCTGCAACGGCGGCTGGCCGTTGAGTTCTATAGCGAGGTTTATCACGTTTCCGCCTTCCATCAGGCAATATGGCGGCGTATCGGTCCATCCGCCGGCGATGTCGATTCTCACCGGACTGCGTGCCCACACTATCTGGTCGGCATATACCGACATTCGTGGCTGCTGCTTCACGGCGGCCTGCGGAGCGATGAGCCCCTGACGGAGAAGGGCGAAAGCCTTCTCTTCAAATTCCGCCGAACCAGTAGTGTCGCCGCGGCGTCTCGACAGTTCTGAGCGGAACATGTTGTCGTGTATCCTCGTCAGCAGCGGAGCGGAGTCGGCAATAGGTTCCGGAGCCGGGATGCCGTAGAGGGCAAACTCCTTTGCGGCATCGCTGAGGTCCACCTGATAGAACACGCTGTGGCGATAGTTCTTTGCCACCGATGCCCAGCTCGACGCTCTGAATTCGTTGCGCTGTCTGGTGAGGCGTTCGAGGTCTGCCTCGTTAGAGATGTCGTCAGCACTGAGGCGGCGTGCCTCCTGCCAGAGAGCGAGAGCTTCATCACGTTCCTCCTCGCTGAGCTCCTGTCTGCCGTCTATCATCCAGCGCAGCAGCAGCTGCATGCCGTAGGTATCGTATACCACTGGGAATATGCGGGCAGACTGCAGGTCTTCTTTTCCGTCGATGCAGTTTATATCTATGTTGCGCTCTGCAGCCCATTGCGTGAATGGCATTCCGAGGTATTCCACTGATGGGTCGGAGAGATTGCCACGGAACTTGTCATTGAATCCATAGGGGCGCACCACGTATCCGTTCTCTTCCACCGGCACGATGTCAACACACTGTCCTGGCTGCAAATGCAGGCTCCAGTCATTCTCCGGCACTCCGGTGATGATATTCTCGCGGGTGAGAGTCCAGTTCTTGCCCACCCAACTGTTCTCTATCCAGATGTTCTGGTTCTCTGCCGTCAGCTGACAGTCTCTCTCAGCATTCTGCACGAAGAGTGAGGGATGCGGCTTGAGGGAGTGGTGCATGATTTCGCGCTGGTCGTTCACGAGGTTCTGTATGGCGAGCGTAGATGAGAGTATCTCGTGGCTCGTGCCATAATGGTAGAACTCGCCGCCCGGCAACGGGAGCACGGCGACGGTGAGGTCGGCCAGGTCACTGTCTGGCGACGTCGGTTTGTCGCCGAGGGCGCAGCCGAACTCTGAATACATGTCGTAGTTGATTATATCGCCACTTGTCAGGTCGCCATTCTTCAGCGATTTCTTCATGAGCATCTTCACCGCCTTGTCGCTGAGCAGCCAGATGCCGATGTCGGTGAGATAGAGGTGGGTGTTGAGAAGTTCGCCCAGAGTCTTCACCGATGGCTTCTGGAGCATGCATTCCATCTCTGTGGGGTTGTCGCGGCGCGACACGAAAACACCGTGGTCTTTGGCTATCTCCGGTCCGAGCCATAGTCCGTAGCACACCACGTCTGCCTCGGGTATGTCGCCCAGGGGGTCGGTGGTACGGATATACACGTCGCCGCTCACTATCATAGTGTGAAGCGAGCGTGGCGCTGCATCCATTATCTGCTTATAAAGCGGTATCTGCAACGAGAGCAGATCTTGCGACAGTCTCTGTCCGCGCTCCCATCGAAACACGGGTATCGGCGTCAGAATCTTTCCCGACGGGGCGTATGCAGGCAACCGTCGGCTCTGTCCGCCGGCATGCAGGATAAGGCGTCTGTCGGCAGAAAGCCATTCGTCGAAGGTCTTTCCGGCGGCATCGGCGGCATAAGCCTGTTGCAGCAGCCATGTGGTGCCGCCTCCCGAACCGAGTTTCTTCCCTACCGGGTCATTGGAGCAGAACCACTCCTTCCTGTCGTATCCGGTGATATCATGAAAGCAGTCCACCAAGTTTGGCGGAAGTGACAATAGTTTCTTCATCTTAGATCTATAGTTTGTCAGTTTCGGTTTCTACTCTTCTGTCTTGCCAGCCTTGCGTCTTCTGTATTCTCTATATACGAGCAGCAGGAGGATTACGACGAGCAGTGAATATCCTATATAGGCAATGGTCTCTGTGGTAGTCACCGTGGCTGGCTTGAAGGTGAGCACCACCTTGTGTTTGCCCGGTTTCACGTTGATGGCACGCAGGATATAGTTCACCCGTCCCATCTCTACCGGCTGTCCGTCAACGGTGGCTGTCCAGCCCGGATAGTACACCTCTGAGAACACCACTACTCCACCCTTGTCGGAGTTCACGTCGTAGGTCAGCTCGTTTGGCTGGTATGAGGTGATGGTGACGAGCGAGTTGCCGTCCTGCTTCGTGGCGTTGCCTATCTGCCGTGCGAATTTCTTGTCTGCCACAGCCTCGTGGCGCAGGTCTATCTTCGCCATAAGATCCATCTCCTGGTTGGCATTGTCTACGAAGCTTACCTTATCCACAAACCATGCCACTCCATAGGCATAGGGGTTCATGATAGGCACTGTCTGTCCGCCGTTGAGCGGCATCACGAAATATTTGGCGTTTAGCATGCTTATCACAGGATAGATGCTGTCGCCGTTCACCTTTGTCATGTCTCCGCCGGCCTCAACGATTGCCGTCATAGCCTTCTGCATCTGCGGCTGGATATAGCGCTCTATCATCTCCTGATAGCGGCGTAGCTTGGCCGGATGGTATCCGCCGAGACTCTTGTGGAAGTATGACGTCTCGTTCTCGCTGAAGGTATTCGACGCGAAGTTGAGCACGCGGTAGTTGCCACACTCGGTCTTGTCCTGTAGTATCTGCTTGTCGGTAGCCGTCATCTGGATAGGATTCTCGCGCACGCTCTTCTCCACGAACATTCCGTCGTTGAGATAGCGTTTGTCTATCTGCCACATGTCAACGAGACAGAGCACGCAGATGAGTCCTACCATGGCTTTGGCATTGAGTTTCCTGTATATGAAAGCCATGAGGAAGGCGCTGCCGATGAGTATGATGAAGAACGAGCGCCAGCAGTCTGCCGTAAACACGGCGATGCGCATCTGGCGAAGGTTGGCGAGCAGCGGATTGAGATATTCCTGAGGTATCTGCGAGAGAGCGCGCATCTCGTTCTGCGACACGAAGTCGGAGAAGAATGCCGTAGGCATCAATGCAAAGGCGAGGGCAATTCCTGCCGTCATAAGGAAGCTGATGAGGATATAGTCGCGCTTTTTGCGGGCGAAGACTGACAGCCACGACACGAATATCGTAACCGGCAGCTTGTCGCGCATGGTGAGTTTCTCCTGCAACACTTCCGGGTGTTCTATTAATTCCTTCAGGGCGAGCATGGCGAGGAGCGGGATGGTGAACTCGGCGATGACGAGTATCGACGCCACGGTGCGGAACTTGGCATACATCGGCATATAGTCGATGAAGAAATCTGTCAGTCCCATGAAGTTATGTCCCCACGATAGCATCACGGAAAGATAGGTGGCTGCCACGAGCGCCCACTTTATAGGTCCCTTCACTATCAGGGCTCCAAGGAAGAAGAGCATCAGCACGAAGGCTCCCACATACACCGGCCCGCTGGTCATTGGCTGGTCGCCCCAGTATTGTCCGAGCTGCTGGTATACCTCCATGAACTGCGGGTCTGCCTTCTGCATCGCCGTCTCGCTCTGCGCCAATGGCACCGAGGCTCCTCCCTTGGTGTTTGGCACGAGCAGCGTCCATGTCTCGTCCACTCCGTAGCTCCACTGAGTGATGTAGTCGCGCTCCAGTCCGCTGTCGGTCTGGTTGGCTGAGCGCTGCTTCACGAGCTCGCTCTTGCCTCTCATCGACTCCTTGCTGTATTCCCAGGTGTGGTAGAGGTTGCTGAGGTTGATGCTCACTCCGATGAGGGCTCCGAGGGCACACACTCCGGTGGCTTTCAGGAAGTGTGCCATCTGCTTCTTGCGGATGGCGTCAACGAGGTATGCCACTACCATGAAGAAGATGATGAAGAGATAATAGTATGTCATCTGCACGTGGTTGGCAAATATCTCAAATGCCGTGAAGAGTGCCGTGACGAAGAGTCCCCAGAGGTATTTTCCTCTGTATGCCAGCACAATACCTCCTATCATAGGCGGCAGATATGCCAGTGCCATCACCTTCCAGATATGTCCGGCAGCGATGATGATGAGGAAATAGCTGGAGAATGCCCACACCACGGAACCGAGCGCTGCAAGATAGGTCTTGAAGTTGAACGCCCTGAGCATGATATAGAATCCGAGCAGGTAGACGAAAAGATACCACACGTTTTCGGGCAGTCCCAAATGATACACGTCTACGATGTCGGTGAGCGTGGTGAGACTCTTGTATGCCGGTGAAATCTGATATGTCGGCATACCGCAGAATCCGGATCCCGTCCAGCGAGTGATGTCGCCGTCGGTGCGGTCACGATATTCCTGTGCTTCATGTCCGAGTCCTACTCCGGCTTGGGAGTCGTGGCGGAAGAGCACCTTGCCGTCGATGTCGGCAGGAAAGAAATAGGCGAAAGAAATCACTGCAAAGAGCAGCACTGCCAGCACGTCCGGCAGATATTGTTTCCAGTTTTTCATTATAGCTATAAATTGTTTATTGTCTTCTTTTCGTTTGCAAATTTAGACAAAACAAATGAATTACAGGTATCGGGAAATGGAAAGTTGAACTTTGCATTGCAAAATTATATATTATGATTACCCGTTGGCGGAATTAATTTAACCCAAAGCGGTCATTAGGGCTTGCTT
>NZ_FR892572.1:0-41338 GCF_000436015.1 Prevotella sp. CAG:592
GGTTTCTTAGGCATATTCGGCAAAAAAAAGGATAAAAAAACGGTTTAATTACAATTTCTTATTAAACATTCCACAAGGTTGTCCGTCCTATAAACAGAAAGCCGACAAACAATACGGCAGACAAGCATCATACAGTTTATAACAACAAAACATCACTACAGGCAACAAGGCAAAATGAATATCGACAACAACGAAATAACGAGGACCATAGCCCAAGACAAGGAAAAGGGGTTCCGACTGCTGATGGCGAAATTCAGTGAGCCGCTATACTGGCACATCCGCCGTCTGGTGGTGAGTCATGATGATGCACAGGACGTCGAACAGGAGACGTTTATCAAAGCATACCGTTCCATCGACAGACTCGACAACAAGGATGCCCTGACGGCATGGATATACCGCATCGCCACGCGTCAGGCACTGACATTGTTGGAACGGAACAAGAAGACAACACTGATGAGCGAAGCGCTCGGCGAACAGGATGCCATGGCAGATATGACTGCCGACAGCTACGTTGACTTCTCCGACCTCGAAGCCGTAAGGCTGCAAAAGGCGATACTCTCGCTGCCACGCAAGCAGCAGCTGGCATTCAACCTGAGATACTACGACGAGATGGACTACGACCAGATAGCCCAAGTGGCGGAGACTACTGCCACGACGGCGAGAGTGAACTACCATCTGGCTAAGGAAAAGATAAAAAGATATATGCAACAAGAACTCTAAAAGGAATTTGAGATATGGAAAAGAACTTTGATTTCAAGACCGTAGGAAAGAGAATGCCCTACGTCATGCCGGAAGGATTCCTTGCGGATATGGAAAACAGGGTGATGGAGAGCTTAGAGGCGAAGACCGCCTCAAGAGGCAAGTGCCGCATCTACAATCTGTTCCGCAGCATGGTGGCAGCGGCAGCAGTGGCAACACTCTTCATAGTATGCCACAGCGCACTACAGCCCAGAAACATGAATGTATATTCTGATCTGGACCAGGCGTTCGACAATCTGAGCTACGATGACCAACAGTTCATGATCGACGCCTACGACAACGACGTATTTCTGTCGGACACATATAATTCAAACCTATAGATAGCGCTATAACATAAAAAATAACAAACCGAAGTTCCGGATGTCCACGAATGTTGCCGGCAGACGATTCGACAAATGACAAGAAGGAACTTCAAAATCTAAAAGAAAGGAAAAAAATATGAAGACAACAAGAACGATAATCCTGACGCTGATGCTGGTGTTCACAGCCTTCGGCACACAGGCGCAGAATGCAAAGCAGCGTATGTCGAGAGAGCAGATGGCGGAAACGCAGGCCAAGCACATCGCTGCCGACCTGAACCTCACGGGCAAGACCTACGACCGCTTTGTGGAGACATACGAGAACTACAAGAAGGAGTTATGGCAGACCGCACCCAAGTGCCGCAAGAAGAACTGCCGCAACAGCGAGACTGAAGAGCAGGCTGCCGAGAAAATGCGCAAGCGCTTCGAGAGAAGCCAGAAGGTGCTCGACATCAGGAACAAATACTATCAGGAGTTCAGCAAATTCCTCACTCAGAAGCAGATAGAGCAGATGTATGAGAAGGAGCGCAAGATGATGAAGAGACTGAGCGAGCGCCGCAGGGCCAACCACGGCAAAAGGAGATGACAGCAAGTTTACAACGGCCTAATGACCGTTTGGGGGTGAACGGCCTAATGACCGTCTTCGGGTTAAAATAAAGCAATAAGAACAAGCGATTTTATATAGAATAAGTGTTGGTTTTTTTCTGGAGGTTGGCATCCGTGAGGATGTCAGCCTCTCGTTTTTTTTCATCGGTCATCAGAACTTGTGCGGACTTCGTCGGGGAGCTTATTTCTTCTTCCTTACAAACCGCAGACACTCGTTGAGAATCTCCACCTTTGCTATCTTCATTATGGCGAGATAGAGAAGCGAGGCGATGATGATGCGGGAGAGAAGGAGGAGGGCAAGGTTAGGAATACAGCGTGTGGCGAAATGGGTCACCGCCATCACCGCTGCTGCCGAAAGCATGAACGGCATGGTGTCGGCAAATACTTCAGCGATGCGGATGCCGATAAGGCGATGCGCCTGCCACTGCCACACGGCAAGCCACAACACGGTGAAGATGGTGTATGCCACCACCATGACATATATGCCATAGCTGCAAGTGAGCAGTATCAGCAATATCTGCATCACAATCTGTGCGATGTTGCACCACATGTATATGTCTGACCGTCCGCCACTGATGGCGAGCTGCTGGTACATGGTGTTGAACGAGAAGAAGGCACCACCCACACACAGCACCTGGAGCAACGGAATGCAGTCGGTCCATTTCTCCCCTATCGTGAGCAATATGAACTCATTGGAGACGAGCGACAGTCCGAACATGGCAGGGAAAGACAGGAACGCCGTGAAGCGCATCAGCTTGCGGAACACCCGTTTCTCCCTCTCGCTGTCGTCGGCAATCTGCGCCAGCACGGGCTGTGCCACCTGGTCTATGGTGCCGGATATCGTGCTGTATGCCATGGTGTTCCATTTATTTGCCTGGGTGAAGTTTCCCACTGCCGCCATCGGGAACTTATGTCCGATGATGAAGGTGAGTACATTGCCGTTGATGGTGTTTACGATAGAGGTGATGAGAATCTTGACGCTGAACGAGAACATCCGCCTTATCGGACTGAAGTCGATATGGAATGTGGGGTGCCATTTGCGGAAGGTGTAGTAGTAGCGGCAGATGTTCTGTATGAAGACGAAGAGCACCGACTGCCATGCGAGGCTCCAGTATGCCATGCCATTGCATGCCATCACCACTCCGCAGATGCCTGAGAGGGAGAGGGCGATGAGTCCTGTCATGGTGCGCTCCTTTGCCATGATGTTCTTGAACATATAGGCGTGGTGGGCGATGCCGAACGACGACAGGAAGAAGGCGAGAAACACGAAGCGCGACAGCTTGGTGAGCACCGGCGAATGGAAATACCAGGCGATGAGGGGCGCCGAGAAGAAGAGGATAACGTAGAGGATGGCACTGGCGATGATATTGAACCAGAACACGGCATTGTAGTCGTTTGCCGTTGGATTTTTGATATTCGTGAGCCCCTGGGTGAAACCGCTGCTCTGCAGATTGCCGGCAATGAGAGTGAAGATGGTGAGCACGCCCACCACGCCGTAGTCGCCAGGCGAGAGCTGCTTGGCAAGCACGATGCCGAACACGAGGTTAAGCATCTGTATCGTACCACTGTTCACCGCTCCCCAAAAGAGCCCCTTGGCTGTCTTCTCCTTCAATGATTCCGTCATCGTTTCGCTGTTTCTTTTCGTTGTTTCATAATGCGACCGCCACTAAAGTCTGCACGGGGTTTCGCATGTGGCGGTCTTAAGATTATGCAAAAATACAACTAAATGTTTTCTTTCCTTGTCTCTTTCGCTTTTTTTTAACTACCTTTGTAAATGGTATGGACATAAAAGATATAAAAAAAGAGTGGAACGCCAAGATTCTGGATATTCTGAAGGCGTTGACACGCATCTGCGAGGATCACGGACTTACCTTCTACTGCTGTGCAGGAACGGCAATCGGTGCGGTGAGACATCATGGCATCATCCCTTGGGACGACGACATCGACGTGATAATGCCGCGCCCCGACTACGACCGTCTGCTGGAGATAGCCAAGAAGGAGGATTTCGGGAAGTATGAACTTGTGACGCCCTACGACAATGAGGCGTACCCTCTGTATTTCTCAAAGTTGTCTGACAAGACGACGACTCTCGTGGAGGAGCGCGAGCGCCCGTGTGTCATCGGTCTGTTCGTGGACATCTTCCCCCTCGACGCCACCGACGATGACATAGACAAGGCGCACAGGCTGAAAGACAGATACACGAAGATCATCAACCGTCTCAATGCCATATCCACACGCAACACCTTCGGCGAATACATGCAGCTGCTGACAAGCACAAAAACGTGGGGACGCTTCGCCATAAAGACTCTGGCATTCTTCTGCCGGTCGGCGATCCGCCGCAGACTGATACGACAGATGGACGGGATGAGCCATCTCTACGACTATGAGAAGGCGAAGAACGTGCAGGTGTATACCGGGTCTTACGGCTACCGCGAGGTGTTCCCCAAGGAATGGCTCGGCAAGGGAAAGACGTTCCCCTTTGAAGACACCACAGTGTTGCTGCCCGAGAGATACGACGAATATCTGCGGCATTTCTTCGGCGACTACATGCAGCTGCCGCCTGTGGAACAGCGGATAGAGAAGCACAACAGGGCTTATCTGAACATGAACGCCAGAGAACCGATAGAGGAAGTAAAGAAAAAGCTGGGATAAACGATCTCATCGAGACAACAATCCTCTTCGAGACAAAAATCCTCTTCGAGACAAAAATTCCATAACAATAAAGACAAGAATAAATACAGATACTATGAACTATGCACTCATAATAGCCGGTGGTTCCGGCAACAGAATGGGACAAGACATCCCAAAGCAATTCATGCACGTGGACAACTGTCCGATAATCATCCACACGCTGCTCGCCTTCCAGCGTCATCCCGACATCGACGGCATCGCCGTGGTGTGTCTCGACGGATGGCAGACGGTATTGCAGTCGTATGCCAACCAGTTCTCGGTGACTAAGCTGAAATGGATTTTCATGGGCGGAGACAACGGACAGCATTCGATACGCAACGGTGTGTATGGACTGAAGGAGAACGGTGTGAATGATGATGACCTCGTGTTGGTCCACGATGCCGTGAGACCTCTGCTGTCGCAGGACATCATATCATCCAACATCGCCACATGCAAGAAATACGGATATGCCATAACGGGAATAAAATGCCGCGAGGCGATACTTGAGAGCGAGGACGGATTCAGTACACGCACCAGCATTCCGCGCGACAAGCTGATACGCACGCAGACGCCACAGACTTTCAGACTGAAGAACCTCGTGGCTGCCCATGAGGAGGCTAAGGAGAAGGGCATCACCAACTCCGTGGCTTCTTGTACGCTGATGGCGGAACTGGGCGGCAGGGAGATGCATATCGTGCCGGGATCGGAGAAGAACATCAAGGTGACGACTGTGGAGGATCTGGAAATTCTGAAGGCTCTCATGCATGTGCACAAGGAGTCTTGGCTGAAATAACGACATCTATCATGACAGAATACAGAAAGGACATTATCAACGCCGCTGCCGCTGCGCTGCCCTGGGAGAAGCTGGAAGACAGGAACATTCTCGTGACGGGGGCCACGGGCCTCATCGGGGGGTGTCTTGTTGAAATACTGATGGCTCACCGGGAGCGCTCATACCATGTATTTGCCGCCGGACGCGACGAGAAGAGGGCGCATGCACGCTTTGCCCGCTACTGGCACGACGAGCGGTTCCACTTCATAAAATTCGATGTCAGCGAACCGCTTGCCGGTGACGCTGTGTTCCACTATATCATCCACGCCGCGAGCAACGCCAGTCCGGTGTTCTTCGCCAAGAGTCCGGTGGAGATAATAAAGTCTAATGTTTATGGCACCGCCAATCTGATAGACTACGGCAGGAACCACGGCATGGAGAGATTCCTTTATGTCTCGTCGGGCGAAATCTACGGACAGGGCACCGGCGAAAAGGCGTTTACCGAGACAGACAGCGGATATGTGGACTGTGCCACGCCGAGGGCTTGTTACCCGTCGTCGAAGCGTGCGGCAGAGACTCTCTGTGTGGCGTATGCCGAGGAGTATGGCGTGGATGCGGTGATAGTGAGACCGTCGCACACCTACGGTCCGCATTTCACAGGCAGCGACAACCGTGTATTCTGTCAGTTCATCCGCAACGTGCTGCGCGGTGAGGACATAGTGATGAAGAGCGACGGCAGTCAGATGCGGTCGTGGTGTTATGTGGCTGACTGTGCCCTGGCGATGCTATACGTGCTACTGAATGGCGAACGGGGAAATGCCTACAACATCGCCGACACATCATCGGTGTTCTCCATCAGGGAGATGGCAGAGACGCTGGCTCACCAGGCTGGCAGGAAGGTGGTGTTCGCCATCCCTGAAGATGCCGAGAAGAAGGTTTTCACGAAGATTTCCTATGCCGTGTTTGCCACCGACAAGCTGGAGGCGCTGGGATGGAAACCCCTTGCCGGCGACTGGCAGCAGAAGCTGCAGACCACGATACGGGAGGAAATGGAGAAGGCAAATTAAATGCCTCAACGACTACCCAAGATAAAGCTTCTCATATTTCCGCTGCATCTGTTCCACGCCGAAGCGGACTGCAACGAACTGGCGGGCTTGCTGCGACAGCATCGTGCGGTCGGCATTGGGGATAACGCTGCGGAAGATATGGAAATACTGTTCGTGGCTGTTGTCGTGGGCCACGAGAGGCCAGTCTTTGGGGACGGTCTCATTGAGTCCCTTGCAGTCGCTGCATACCACCGGCAGACCGGCAAACGCCGCTTCTACCGACATCAGCGGAAGGCCTTCGAATTCGGAAGGCATAAACATATAATCAAAGGAGGCGAGATAGCCGGAGATGCCATACAGGGGCGGACGGACGGTGACGTTTGGCAGTCCGCCGAGCTCTCTGTCCACCATTTCCTGTAGTCTGCCGCCGCCGATGACATGGAAATGATACTGCGGCATATCCTGCAGACCTTTTATCACGGCAACGAGATGCACGATGCCCTTCTGGTCATCAAACCGTCCGGCAAAGAGGATGTTCGTCTTTCCGGCTTTCAACCCGTCATACGCTTTTTGTTCCACCTCCGGCACACCATTGTATATTATCGGCGGCCGACTGCCGTATTCCCTCGTATAGCAATCGAGCACCGACTGCGAGATAGCGACATTGGCATCATGGCGCTGATAGAAGCGCTCCACCTTTCTGCCAAACCGTTTCAGTCCGGTCCAGAGACAGGTGTTATGGATGGTGCGCACGAGCTTTACGCGACGCAGTATCCATGGAAAGACGCGCGAGATTGCCCACACGCACATATCCGGCACTTCGGTATGGGCATGCACCACATCGGGTCTGTATCTGAGCCAGAGCAGCAGAAAGCGAAAGGGAAAGAGCATGGCGGCGATACGTTCGGCGATGAAATGAAAATGGAAAGCGGGCATGACAGACCGGTGACAGGTAACGCCGGCAGACTGCAGTTCATCGAGGAACCCATGGGTGAATGAGGAATCGCCACGCAACACCTCCACCACATGATATTCAAAGTCGTCGTTTCCTGACTTGGCGATGTTGGCGGCAACCCGTTCCGCACCGCCAAGGTCGAATTTGGATATTATATGGAATACTCTTTTCATGATATTTCCCTTTTTCTTTAGTTATGCATATATGCCAGGGCATGCCTGATTACATACGCCATACTATAACATATTGCAAAAGTACGGCATTTTTCCCACTAATCAATGAAGGCATGTGAAAATATTGGTAAGTTATTTTTTCACCGTCACTAAAGAAAAAAACTAAAGCGCTGCCCGCAACAATATGCAAAGGCAGCGCTACATGAAAAGGTATTACTATTGAGAAGTCATCAACACTCTTTTCCGCCCAGGAACACACGCTCTACGATAGGTGTGGTGTAGGCGTATGGCACGAAGCTGACCGACGGTATAGGACGGGTGATGAAGAAGTTCGCCACCTTGCCCTTGGCAATGGAACCATACTGCTGGCTTTCGCCCATGGCGCAAGCACCGTTGAGCGTTGCGGCATTGATAGCTTCCTCAGGCAGGAGCCTCAACTTGATGCATGCCAACGACACCACGAACTTCATGTCGCCCGACGGTGTGGAACCGGGGTTATAATCACTCGCCACGGCAACCGGGAGTCCGGCGTCTACCATCTGGCGCGCCTTGCCATAAGGCAGGTTGAGGAAGAACGATGTGCCTGGCAGCACGGTAGGCATGGTAACGGTGTCTCTGAGAATCTCTATCTCCTCCACTGTCATGCTTTCGAGATGGTCTACAGAGAGTGCGCCATGGGCCACACCCACTTCTACTCCACCCGACGATGCCAGTTCATCGGCATGAATCTTCGGTTTCATACCCCATTTGTCGGCAGCCTCCAGGATGCGTGCCGTCTCTGCAGGAGTGAAGAATCCTTCATCGCAGAACACGTCAACGAAATCGGCAAGTTTCTCCTTGCCCACCTCCGGTATCATCTCGTTGACCACCAGGTCAACATAGTCAGGCTGCGTCATTCCCCTGCCCACAGCATGGGCGCCGAGGAAGGTGGACTTCACGCGCAGCGGTGAATTCTCCTTTATTCTCTTTATCACGTGGAGCATCTTCAGCTCGTCGGCGGTGTTGAGTCCGTAGCCGCTCTTTATCTCCACACAGCCGGTTCCCTTGCGCATCACTTCTTCCATGCGCACCATGGCCTGCCGGTAAAGCTCGTCTTCAGAAAGCGTATGCAGCAAGTCGGCGGAATTGAGGATACCGCCTCCGCGCTTGGCAATCTCGGCATAGCTGAGACCGCGGATCTTGTCAACGAATTCCGCCTCACGGCTTCCGGCAAAAACGATATGGGTATGCGAGTCGCACCATGATGGCAACACAGCACCTCCTCCGGCATCCACATGCTCATCGGCTGCTATTCCCTCTGCCGGCATCTCAGCTCTCGTGCCCCATGCCGCAAAGCGCCCGTCCTCAACGAGGAGCCATGCGTCATTCAATATGCCGAGGCTCTGCATCTCTTTGCCACAGAGCCTCTGCTTGCCATGAGAATCGATGCCAGCGAGAATCCCGATGTTTTCTATCAATACTCTCATCTGTCAGTCGGATATGTGGTATGGATTATTTTCTAAGAAACTCTATAGAATGCTGTATGTGGGGATACATCACCTCGTCGTTCACGATGAACGGAACCACCTTGCGATAGTCCTCGAACAGTTTCTCCACTGCAGGAGAAGACTTCAACGGACGACGGAACTCCAATGCCTGTGCCGCATTGAAAAGCTCGATGGCGAGCACGCGCTCCACATTGAGCACCACCTTATAGAGCTTGATGGCAGCGTTGGCTCCCATGCTCACATGGTCTTCCTGTCCCTGGCTTGAAGGTATGCTGTCTACAGACGCCGGTGTGCAGAGGCTCTTGTTCAAGCTTACTACTGAAGCGGCGGTATACTGGGTGATCATGAATCCGCTGTTCACGCCAGGTGTGGCAACGAGGAAGCTTGGCAGGTCTCTTGTGCCTGACACGAGTTTGTATGTTCTGCGCTCGGAGATATTGGCGAGCTCGCTCATTCCGATAGCGAGGAAGTCCATTGGCAATGCTATAGGCTCGCCATGGAAGTTGCCGGCAGAGATGATGAGGTCTTCATCTGGACAAACGGTAGGATTGTCGGTTGCTGAGTTTATCTCGGTGTCGATAACAGACTTCACGTATGCGAGTGTGTCCTTGGCAGCTCCATGCACCTGTGGGATGCATCTGAAAGAGTATGGGTCCTGGACATAAGGTTTCGGTCTGGCTGCTATCTCGCTGCCCTGAAGCAGTTCGAGCATTCTTGCTGCGGTGTCGAGCTGTCCCTTGTGAGGACGCACCACATGAACGGCCTTGGTGAATGGAGAGAGCAGTCCGTAGTAAGCGTCGAGAGACATTGCGGCAATCCTGTCTGCCCAGTCGCTCAACCGCTCGCTCTGAAGCAGAGACCAAACGGCGAAAGCACTCATGTTCTGAGTACCGTTGAGCAGAGCGAGACCCTCTTTAGAACCCAACTGTATAGGCTGCCAGTTCATCTCCTTCAGTACTTCAGCACCTGTCATCACCTTGCCTTTATATTCCACTTCGCCGAGTCCGACGAGAGGCAATGTGAGGTGTGCCAGCGGCACGAGGTCGCCGGAAGCTCCGAGCGAGCCCTGCATATATACTATAGGATAGATGTCGTTGTTGAAGAAGTCGACGAGGCGCTCCACGGTGTCGAGCTTCGAACCTGAATATCCGTAGCTCAGCGACTGTATCTTGAGCAGCAGCATAATCTTCACGATTTCGTTTGGCACACGGTCGCCGACACCGCAGGCATGCGACATCATGAGGTTGATCTGCAGCTGTGCCAGTTGGTCGGCGCCAACGGATACGTTACAAAGAGAACCGAATCCTGTGGTCACTCCATAAACGGGAGCTGTGGTCTCGGCAATCTTCCTGTCGAGGTATTCTCTACATTTGATTATGCGCCGACGTGCGTCGTCGCTAAGTTCGAGTTTGTAACCTTTCTCAATGATTTCGCCGATACGCTCAATCGTAAGATGTTCTGCTGAAATTTTGTGTATCATAGTAGTGTACGATTAATTAAAAAATCGGAAAAGCCCTGAGGACCCAAAAGACCTATGAATATAATACGCCTCCGTTGAGGCTAACAGAGTTCACTCAGGACTTTCCGACTATATTGTGTATTATAAAATGTTATTGATTATCTCGTCGTCAACGATGCTCGGCATCGTAACCTGCAGACCTGGAGTGCGCAGCATCTCGCGCTCGATGCTCGTCATCGAACCAGAGTTGCGTGCCCAACTTCGGCGGGCGATACCGTTGTTCACATCCCACAGGAGCATCTCGCGAATATGACGGTCTGAGTCGGCATCACCGTTGATCACCATACCGAAGCCACCGTTGATGACCTCTCCCCAGCCTACTCCGCCGCCGTTGTGGATAGACACCCATGTAGCACCGCGGAATGAGTCGCCGATGACATTCTGTACCGCCATGTCGGCACAGAACTGCGAACCGTCATAGATATTGCTTGTCTCACGGAATGGAGAGTCGGTACCCGACACGTCGTGATGGTCTCTGCCCAACACTACAGGCTTTGAAATCTCGCCCTTCTTTATCGCCTCGTTGAAGGCGAGGGCTATCTTGGTGCGTCCCTCGCAGTCGGCATAGAGAATACGTGCCTGGGAACCCACAACGAGGTGGTTCTTACCGGCCTCCTTGATCCAGTGGATATTGTCGTCCATCTGGCCCTGTATCTCCTCTGGCGCCTCTGCCTTGATCTGCTCCATCACTTCGGCAGCGATGCGGTCTGTTGTGGCGAGGTCTTTCGGATCGCCGGATGTACAAACCCAGCGGAAAGGTCCGAAACCATAATCGAAGAACATCGGTCCCATTATGTCCTGCACGTAAGACGGATAGCGGAACTTTCCGTCGGGCATCACGATATCGGCTCCGGCACGCTTGGCCTGCAGCAGGAAGGCATTGCCGTAGTCGAAGAAGTACATGCCCTTTGCGGTGAGCTTGTTGATGGCTGCCACCTGACGGCGCAGCGACTCCTGCACGAGGTCGCGGAATTTTTCCGGTTCCTCTGCCATCAGCCGTTTCGACTCCTCAAGCGATACGCCTACCGGATAGTAGCCGCCTGCCCATGGGTTGTGGAGCGATGTCTGGTCGGAACCCAGATCCACATGCATATTCTCGTCAGCGAGGCGTTCCCACAGGTCAACGACGTTGCCCACATAAGCCATGCTCACCGTGCGTTTCTCTTCCATCGCCTTGCGAACGGCAGGAATCAGTTCGTCGAGACTGTAGTGCAGCTCGTCTACCCATCCCTGTGCATGGCGTTTCTCGGCAGCCAGCGGATTGATTTCAGCAACGATGCTCACCACTCCGGCAATGTTGCCTGCCTTTGGCTGAGCTCCCGACATGCCTCCGAGACCAGAGGATACGAAGAGCATTCCGTGGATGTCAGTAGGACCGCCAGGTTTCTTCATCTGCTTGCGGGCAGCGTTGAGCACGGTGATGGTAGTGCCGTGTACGATTCCCTGCGGACCGATATACATATATGATCCGGCGGTCATCTGTCCATACTGGCTCACTCCGAGTGCGTTCATGCGCTCCCAGTCGTCTGGCTTGGAGTAGTTCGGAATCACCATACCGTTTGTCACCACTACACGTGGCGCATTCTTGTGAGACGGGAAGAGACCGAGCGGATGCCCGGAATACATCACGAGCGTCTGCTCGTCTGTCATCTCGCTGAGGTATTTCATCACGAGTCGATACTGTGCCCAGTTCTGGAACACGGCACCATTGCCTCCGTATGTTATCAGTTCGTGAGGATGCTGTGCCACTGCCGGGTCAAGGTTGTTCTGAATCATCAGCATGATGGCGGCTGCCTGCTCAGAGCGGTGTGGATAGTCGCTTATCGAACGGGCATACATCTCGTAGTCAGGACGGTAGCGATACATGTATATTCTACCGTATTCGTGAAGTTCTTCGAGGAACTCAGGTGCGAGTTTCGCGTGAAGATGTTTCGGGAAATAGCGCAACGCATTGCGCAGGGCGAGTTTCTTCTCTTCGTCGGTGAGAATCTCCTTGCGCTTGGGCGCATGGTTTATCTCTTTATCGTATGCCTTCGGTTCCGGCAGAGTGTCGGGGATTCCGATGCGTATCTCCTCTTGGAATTGTTCTTTTGTCATAGTTACTTCGATTTAGACATTTTTATATGATATATGACCGAAAAAGGTGAGGGAGAAAAACGTAATTTCTTCACCCTCACCTTTCGTCATTTTATTTTCTTATCATCTCTTCGACAGTCTGCGTGATTTCCTTCTCCTCAGCATTTGCCTTCTCCACGAGAGCGTCGGCCTCGGCGATGAGCGCTTCTGCCTTCTCACGGTCTTTCAGCGATGCTGCGTTGATCTTCACGTTCATGCCTGCTCCGATTACGGCAGCTCTTGCTGCGAGCGCACCCACTCCTGCATCCGACACGCTGTTAGGATTTCCTGTGGTCACCATCTGGCGGCATACCTCAAATACCTTGTATGATGTCTTCATGGTCTCCAGCGGCACCTCCGTGGCGAAGAGCGTTGCTGCCTGTATGGCATCAGTGCGCAACTGTTTCTCCTCATCGGTGTTCTTAGGCATTCCGAAGGCAGCCATGATGCGGTTGAACGCCTCGGTGTCTTCGTCAACGAGATGCAGAAGCTCTTCCTGCAGCTCCATGCCGCGCTCCGCCCATTGGGCGAACTCGCTCCAACGCTCGTCCCATCCCGGTTTGTGGCTTGAGAGGTTTGCCACCATAGTGGCGAGCGAAGCTCCCAGTGCTCCCATATATGCAGACACGGAACCGCCTCCAGGAGCCGGGCTCTCGCGGCTTGTCTCCTCGGCAAATCCCTTCACCGTGAGGTCTACGAGCTTGTTGCCGCCCTTCTCGCCTGCTGCGAGCAGATATTCGATAACCTTCTCCTCGGGGTTGAACGGACGCAGGTCTTCGAGTCCCATTGACTTGATGGCAATCTTCAGTATGTCTTCCTTAGGAATACCTGCCGAGCGCTGCTGCTTGGCGAGGAAATACTTGCCGGCGTCGAGGAGCGCACACTCTGGGATGAGTCCTACGATCTCCGTTCCGGTAACGCGCAGTCCGCGGTTCTGGGCACAGCGGCACACCTCGTCGAAGGCTTTGTGCAGCGGTGTCTCGTTGATATTGGTGATGTTCATTGACACCTGGGCGATGCCGTATTCGTCGATGAACCATCCGATTGCCTTTGTTCCCTTGAGCGTACCCGGCTGCATCACGACCTTTCCGTTCTCGTCGAGCTTTTTCTTTCCGGTGATAGGATTGCCCTCACGAACCGGGCGGCCCTTCTCTCTCACGTCGAACGCAATGGCGTTGGCGCGGCGTGTAGAAGTGGAGTTGAGGTTGAAGTTCACGGCGATGAGGAAGTCGCGGGCTCCCACTACCGTGCAACCGGTGCGTGCCACCTTCTCGTCGTATGGCCTTGCACCGAAGTCTGGCTTCTCGTTCTCGTCCATAATGCGCTCAGCGATACCCTCATACTCACCTCTGCGCACAACGGCAAGGTTGCGGCGCTTTGGTGTGCGGGCTGCTGCCTCATAGCAATATGTAGGAATCTGCAGTTCGTCGGCGATGCGCTCAGCGAGTTTCTGTGCCAGTTCGGCGCATTCTTCGAGTGTGATGCCGCTTACAGGTACGATTGGCAACACATCGGTAGCACCGATACGTGGGTGTGCTCCGTGATGCTTGCGCATATCGATGAGTTCGCCTGCCTTTGCCACAGCACGGAAAGCTGCGTCTACAACGGCCTCCGGCTCTCCTACGAAGGTTACAACCGTACGGTTGGTGGCTTCGCCCGGATCCACGTCGAGGAGCTTTACTCCCGATGTCTTCTCAATCTCACTGGTTATCTGCTTGATAACGTTCATGTCGCGACCCTCGCTGAAATTGGGCACGCACTCAACAATCTGCTTTTTCTTTGCCATTGCTATGTTTTTTATAGTATCGTTATTTTGTTAGTCAAATTACTTTCCTTGCGGATGTTTTTCAATAGATGTTGCAAATCTACATAAAAAAATTTAATGTTGTAAGGATAAATCAAAAAAAGTTGGATATATTTATCCTTCTTTCATAACTCTTCATTAGATTTGCAGAAAGAAAACGAAAATTAAGCATCTTGATGTAACAATAGGCGCATCATCTAAATAATACAGGTAATACATAAATTAATGTAGGAATATGAATCCCGTCACTCAAACCATAATATTGTCGGCATCCACACTGAGGATGCTGCCGCACATAGCCATTTATCTGCTCCACCGGAAGGATATCGATGCCGACCTGACCCAGGTGCAGGACCGCCGGGCTGGGGTCTTGAACTTCATCAAGGCGTGTACCAGGGAGCGCACGTTCAGGAATCTATTCTACTATCGCATCGGGGAATACCTTTCGGCTCCCATACGCTGGATGCTGCCTGGAGAGAGGACTCTGAACATCTGGTGTCCGAGCATCGGCAAGGGAGCGCATCTGGAGCATGCCTATGCCACGTATCTGAATGCCGAGGGGATAGGCGAACGGTTCTATTGCCTGCAGATGGTGACGCTGGGTAATGGCAAAGGCGGTCGCCCCACGCTTGGCGACGATGTGGAAATATATACCGGCGCCACGGTGTTCGGAGGCGTGAGGATTGGCAACAACGTGACGATAGGTGCCGGAGCGGTGGTGTTCACCGATGTGCCGGACAACTGCACGGCAGTGGGAAACCCGGCAAGGATTATCCCCAAACGGCGGGGTTAAACGCTAACCGTCATCAGTCAGTAGAAATCTCAACCCAATTCACCTCAAATGCCATACTGCCATACAGACAATCCTGCAATATGGCATTCCTGCAAATTACAGTTAAATATTCATAAAAATAAAATTCTAACGAGTCTTGTATTATAAATATAAAGGAAAAATTCATACCTTTGCAATCCGATTATTAAACGGGGAAAGACTTAGAACCCCACGAACGTAGTGTTAATAGTTGTACTTTTGGCCGAGTGCGACGGTTAGTGAATCGACGTTCAAACGGTTTTCATAAACCTCTAACCTTATATTATAAATAGGACAGACGGAATATGAAAAGCGTGAAGAAAGTAATAAAAAAAACGTTTTTTAGTAGTAAAATTAAAACATCAGAATGAACACTTTAAGTTACAAGACTATTTCCGCAAACAAGGAAACAGTCAACAAAGAGTGGGTTGTTATCGACGCCACAGACCAGGTAGTAGGTCGTCTTTGCTCTAAGGTAGCAAAATTGTTGCGCGGTAAGTACAAGCCAAACTTCACTCCTCACGTAGATTGCGGAGACAACGTAATCATCATCAACGCCAGCAAGGCATATTTCACTGGCAAGAAGGAGACCGACAAGGTCTACACACGTTATACTGGCTATCCAGGCGGACAACGCTTCAACACTCCAGCCGAGCTTCGCACTCGCAAGGGCGGTGTTGACAAGATTATCCGTCATGCTGTGAAGGGTATGCTTCCAAAGGGTCCTCTCGGACGCCACATCATGGACAACCTTTATGTATATGAGGGAACAGAGCACAACCACGAGGCTCAGAAACCTAAAGCAATCGATATTAACCAGTATAAATAATTCACACGATAATGGAAGTAATTAACGCAATTGGTCGCCGCAAGAGTGCTGTTGCACGTGTTTACATGAGCGAGGGTACCGGCAAGATAACCATTAACAAGAAAGATATTACTGAGTATTTCCCATCAGCAATCGTACAGTATGTTGTAAAGCAGCCTCTGATGGCTCTCGACGCTGTTGAGAAGTATGACATCAAGGCTAACCTCGACGGTGGTGGCTTCACAGGCCAGAGCCAGGCTCTCCGCCTCGCTATCGCACGCGCACTCGTTAAGGTGAACGCTGAGGACAAGAAGACTTTGAAGGATCACGGATTCATGACTCGCGACTCTCGTGCCGTTGAGCGTAAGAAGCCAGGTCAGCCAAAGGCTCGTCGTCGTTTCCAGTTCAGCAAGCGTTAATCCTCTGGATAGCTGGACAATGTTTAGCATCTAAACCGGCAAGACTCGAATTGCGATTACTCGCCGGCTGATTCTAACAAAAGAATAAAAAAGAAAGTAAACAAACAATTTTAAAAAGAAAAAGAAATGTCAAGAACAAATTTTGATATGCTTCTGAAGGCCGGATGTCATTTCGGTCACCTCACACGCAAGTGGAATCCTGCAATGGCTCCTTATATCTTCATGGAGCGTAACGGTATTCATATCATCGACCTGTATAAGACCGCAGCCAAGATCGACGAGGCTGCAGAGGCTCTTAAGCAGATCGCAAAGTCAGGCAAGAAGATTCTGTTCGTTGCTACTAAAAAACAGGCTAAGGACGTTGTTGCTGACAAGGCAGCTTCTGTAAACATGCCATACGTTATCGAGCGCTGGCCAGGTGGTATGCTCACCAACTTCCCAACAATCCGCAAGGCTGTGAAGAAGATGGCTAACATCGATAAGCTGATGAACGACGGAACATACTCTAACCTCTCTAAGCGTGAGATCCTGCAGATCACACGTCAGCGCGCCAAGCTGGAGAAGAACCTCGGTTCTATCGCCGACCTGACCCGTCTGCCATCTGCACTCTTCGTTGTTGATGTTATGAAAGAGGCCATCGCCGTTAAGGAAGCTAAGCGTCTTGGTATTCCTGTATTCGCTATCGTGGATACTAACTCTAACCCTAAGGACGTAGACTTCATGATCCCAGCCAATGACGACGCAAAGGACAGCATCGACGTTATCCTGTCTGCATGCTGCGAGGCTATCAACGAGGGTCTTGAGGAGCGCAAGGTAGAGAAGGCTGACGAGAAGGCTGCAAAGGAGCAGGCTGAGACAGCTGAGGACAAGCCAAAGCGCGCACGTAAGGCTGCACGCAAGGACGCACCTGCAGAGGCTGCCGCAGAGGAGGCACCAGCAGAGGCTTAATCAATGACAGTATAAAGAGATTAGGAACGTTGAATTAATGACTTACAGAATACTTAATTCAATGTTCCTTTTTCAATATTAATCCAAAACCTAATTCAATATTTAAGACTATGGCTGTATCAATAGCTGATATTCAGAAGCTGCGCAAGATGACTGGCGCCGGTCTTTCTGATTGCAAGAAGGCTCTCACTGAAACAGAGGGCAATTTCGACAAGGCAGTAGAGATTATCCGTGAGAAGGGACAGGCTATCGCTGCTAAGCGTTCTGACCGCGAGACTTCTAACGGTTGTGTTCTCGTTAAATACGCTGACAACTTCGGCGCTATCGTAGCATTGAAGTGTGAGACTGACTTCGTGGCTAACGGAGCTGACTATATCAAACTGACACAGGATATCCTCGACGCTGCTGTAGCTGCAAAGGCTAAGAGCCTCGACGAGGTTAAGGAACTGACATTGGCTGACGGAACAAAGGTTCTCGACGCTGTTGTCGCTCGCTCTGGTATCACCGGCGAGAAGATGGAGCTCGACGGCTACAACTTCATCGAGGGTGAGAACATTTCTACATACGACCACATGGGCAAGCACACTCTCTGCACAATGGTTCAGACCAACAAGGCAGCTGAGGAGCAGGCTCACGCTATAGCAATGCAGGTGGCTGCCATGAAGCCTATGTTCCTTGACGAGGCTTCTGTTTCTCAGGAGTTCATCGAGGAGGAGAAGAAGGTTGCTGCTGAGAAGACAAAGCAGGAGCTGGTACAGAAGGCTGTTGACGCTGCCCTGAAGAAGGCTGGCATCAACCCTGCACACGTTGACTCTGAGGAGCACATGGAGTCTAATATGGGCAAGGGATGGATCACAGCTGAGGATGTTGCCAAGGCTAAGGAGATCATCGCTACTGTATCTGCAGAGAAGGCTGCAAACCTCCCTGCTCAGATGATCGAGAACATCGTGAAGGGTCGTATCAACCGCATCTACAAGGAGAACTGTCTGCTCAACCAGGAGTTCATCCAGGACAGCAAGCTCTCTGTTGCTGACTACCTGAAGGCTGCCGACAAGGACCTCACAGTAGTTGACTACAAGCGCTTCTCTCTGAGCGCTGACTAATCCTGAGGATTAATCACAAACTTAAATATATCAGCCAGGCAAGGGATTCAAGAAATCGTTTGCTTGGCTTTTACTATTTTTTATCTGCCTGTAACCAATAACATTATACTTCGTATGAAAAATCTGAATAATATCATAAAATCACTGCTGCCGGCAATTGTTTCAGTGATATGCCAATGTGCATACAGCCAAATCACTGTGGTTGACGCAAACGACAAGCTGCCTGTCATCTCGGCAAGCATATATAACGGCAACGGAACAGACGTTATAGGCATTACCGACTACGACGGGAAACTACCCAAAACTGCAGAACAGCTACAAAGCATACACATCCAACACATAAACTACATGCCGGCAAACATAAACCTGCAGTCGCTGAAAGACTCTACGATTCTCCTGACGCCCCGCACACACAGGCTTCCTGAAGTGAAAATCTCGAAGCAGGAAGACGCAATGCTCAGGATGAAAGTATATATCAGACACATGACAGTTCTGAACAGCAAGCCTGCAGCAGTAAGCGAAAGCATGGCCTATCTGTATTTCAAAGAAAACAATGACGACGGCAAACCAAATTCATACAAAATACTGTCGGAAGACAAGTTCAAGGACGAAAAGGCTTATGAGGGTGAAAGCAAGATGCTGAAATCACTAGCAGACTTCAGCAATCCTACAGCTTTAGCATTCTTCGACGGATACAAACACTATAACACATTGAAAGGCTCGAGGAGAATGGGAACCAGTTGGAAAAGGGCTGGAGGAATATATTATATGAACGAAGACTCCATAAACAAACGCTGCGAAATAGTAAGAGACAGTTTGTTTTCTGACAAGCCCTTCAAGGTTCCACTCTTCGGATTCGCATTCAGTAACATATACAACAGCGAGACATACAGCACGGAATTGGGTGCTCCGCGATTATACAATCTGATAAACATGACAGACAGATACCGCGTCTACCAGACAAAGACAATGGGTTACGTGGACATGGTTACGGAAATGTATATCCTTGGCATCGACTATGCCTCTAAGGAAGAAATGAAAGCGGACAAGAAACTCAAACTTTCACCTTTTGAAAGACCTGAAGGCATAGTGGCGGCAGGCGACTGGCTCACAACTACTATAAAGGGCATGCAAAGGATAAAATAACAGAACATTAAACAAAACAATTATACAATGAAGATTTTCGCAGTAGGATTGAACTATCCTCAACACAATAAAGAGCTTAACGAAACGTTATACAAGGGAGAAGTCCCCGTGATTTTCACCAAGGCGGACTCGTCGCTGCTGAAGGACGGAAAACCGTTCTTCGTTCCTGACGACATGGGACGCATTGACTATGAAACGGAAATCGTAGTGCGCATCTGCCGACTGGGAAAGGCTATACCTGCACGCTTCGCCCATAGGTATTATGATGCCGTGACTGTGGGCATCGACTTCACAGCTCGCGAACTGCAGGCGGAACTGAGAAAAAAAGGTCTGCCGTGGGAGATGTGTAAGGGATTCGACGGTGCTGCTGCAATTGGTGAATGGGTGAGCGTGGAGAAATTCAGAGACGTGCAGGCTCTGCAGTTCCATCTCGACATCAATGGCAAGACCGTGCAGGAGGGCCGCACAAGCGACATGCTCTTCAAGATTGACGAGATTATTGAATACATCAGCAAGTACTTCACGCTGAAAACCGGCGACATCATCTATACTGGTACTCCTGTGGGCGTGGGACCTGTGAACATCAACGACCACCTCACTGGATATATAGAAGACAGGAAAGTGCTTGAATTTAATATAAAATAAATGATAAGAAATATACTCCTCACCATAGCAGTACTTCTTGCCGGCATGACCGCCAATGCACAGAAGTTCTTCAATCTGACTGCCGACGAAGTAAGAATAGACTCCGTCATACCTTCATTCGGATATTCCAAAGACCTGGGGTCTGCCTACGCAGACTCCACATACACCGTAACGATAGAATATCCGGAATTCATCGACATGCAGAAGGGCGACGTGGAGAAACTGAAGAAAATCAGCAACGTCACCTACCCTGCCCTGCCGGAGATAACGACAAAGACAGTGGTGGAAAGGAAGAAAGGCAGACTGGAAGTATATTTCTCACCTATCGTGATGCGCGACGGAAAATACCAGAAGCTCGTAAGCTTCATGCTGCGCATCACGGCCAAGCCTAAATCGAAATCAACAAGAAAGGCAAATGCCAGGGCTGACAAGACGAAGAGCGAGCGCTGGGCTAAGAACTCGGTGCTGGCAACGGGCAACTGGGCCAAGATACGTGTGCCGTCAACGGGTGTTTACCAGATTACTGACGCCCTGATACGTCAGGCGGGATTCAACGACCTGAGCAAGGTGAAGGTATATGGATATGGCGGAGCGCTACATTCGGAACAGCTGCTCGACAAGAAAATCGCAGAATATGACGACCTGAAAGAGGTTCCGACAGTCACCGTGAATGGCAAGAAGCTTTTCCGTGCCATAGGTCCGGTGTCGTGGGACAGCGCTACAAAGACTTCACGCATACGCAACCCTTATTCTGACTACGGATATTATTTCATCACACAAAGCGAGGGCGAACCGCTGAGCGTGGACTCGGCTGCCTTCGTGTCATCTTTCTATCCTGCCAACGACGACTACCACACGCTATACGAGGTGGATGACTACGCCTGGTTCCAGGGAGGAAGGAACTTGTTTGACACCACTCCGATAAACCCAGGGGCAAGTCTGACATACGAATTGACCACTCCGGCACAGAAGACCGGCGAAGGGACTCTGTTCGTAAGGCTCACCTCATCGTCTGCATCTACGAGCGAGATTGCCATCAACGACTCGGTGGTGGGAACGATAACGACGAAGAATGGCGGCGAATACGACACTGGCGTATTGGCTGAAGGTTCGTTCTATCTGAAGGACATGCTCGCAAGCAGTTCGGCTAAGACAAACAAGGTGAAAATAACAAACAAGTCGAGCAACACGGTGAGACTCGACTACATCACCCTTACCTTCAATGATCCGCGACCGGAGCCACAACTCTCGAAGGCGACGTTCGCCACACCGGAATATGTGTACAACATAACAAACCAGAACCTGCACGGGGATAAGAATTACGATATGGTGATGATAATCCCGGCAAGTCAGAAACTGCTGAAACAGGCTGAGCGTCTGAAGGCTTATCATGAGGAACACGACAAGATGAGCGTTCGTATCGTGCCTGCCGATGAACTGTATAACGAGTTCTCGAGCGGTACGCCGGAGGCTGATGCCTATCGTCTGTATATGAAGATGATGTATGACAGGGCGGAAGACGAGGCGTCGATGCCGAAATATCTGCTGCTCTTCGGCGACTGTAAATGGGACAACAGAATGAAGGTCAGCGCTCTGAGGAACTATAGCCCTGACGACTTCCTGCTCTGTTTCGAGAGCGACAACTCTTTCAGTTACGTGAACAGTTTCATCGACGACTGCTACTTCACCGCTCTCGACGACGGTGAGGGTGCAAACGCATCGGCTTATTCCACCAAATCGGACAAATACGACATCGCTGTGGGAAGATTTCCGGTGAAGACTGCTGACGAAGCGAAGATAATGGTGGACAAGAGCATCAGCTATATGGAGAACAAGATGGCGGGGGCATGGCAGAACGTGGCTCTCTTCCTCGGTGACGACGGCAACAACAACGCTCACGTGACGTCGGTGGACAACACCGCCAAGGCTGTGGAGCAACTCGTTCCGGCAATACAGGCAAAGCGTGTGTTCTGGGACATGTATACAAGGGTATCGTCGGCAACGGGAAACACATACCCTGAGGTGACGAGTCTGTTGAAAAAGCAGCAAGCTGAAGGTGCGCTGCTCTTCGACTATGCCGGACACGGACGCCCGGACATGCTGTCTCACGAGCTTGTATTGTCGTCTGCCGACTTTGCCGCATTCAAGAACAAGGTGCTGCCTCTGTGGATTACGGCATCATGCGACATCATGCCTTACGACGGAACGGTGAGCAACATCGGAGTGAACTCCGTGCTTAATCCTAACGGTGGCACCTTCGCCTTCTACGGCACGGCACGAACGGTGTATATCACGCAGAACCAATATCTCAATGCTGAATACGTGAAGGCGCTGTTCACCAAGACAAACGGCAAGTTCAATTCCGTTGGCGAGGCACAGAGAGTGGCAAAGAACAGAATCATCAGCGATGGCACCGACAGAACGGTGAACAAGCTGCACTATGCCCTGCTCGGCGATCCGGCGATAAGTCTGAAGATAGCGGAGAGCAACGTAGTGATAGACAGCATCAACGGCATATGTCTGGCTGAAGCCACCGAACTGCCACAGATAAAGGCGGGAGCGAAGGTGAACGTGAAGGGACATATCAAGAATGCCGACGGCACCACCGACGAATCTTTCACAGGAACGGTGAACATCGACGTTAAGGACTCCAAGGAGAAACGTGTGGGCAAGTTGAACAGCAAGGATACGGGATATGCATACACCTTCTTCGACTACACCAAGACGATATTCAACGGCAACGACAGCATACGCTCAGGAAAGTTCGACATCACCTTTGCCGTGACGAAAGACATCAACTATACTGACGAGAACGGAAGGATAAATGCCTTTGCAGTGAGCAGTACCGACAACAGGACGATGAACGGATATACGGAGAACTTCATCGTGGGTGGAACGGAAATCGTATCCAACGACTCCAACGGTCCGTCGATATACTGCTATCTTAACTCTCCAATCTTCAGCAACGGAGGCAACGTGAACTCTACGCCTTACTTCGTGGCGGAGATATCTGACAAGGACGGACTGAACACTTCGGGCAGCGGCATCGGCCATGACCTGACACTGGTAGTCGACGACGACCCGATGATGACATTCACTCTGAACGACAACTTCTCGTTCAACTTCGGTTCGTATACCGAGGGAACGACATGGTATAACATCCCGGAACTGGAGAACGGACCGCACAAGCTGAAATTCACCGCATGGGATATCCTCAACAACCCTTCGACAACGACGCTGAAATTCAACGTGGTGAAAGGTCTGACTCCAAACATCACAAACGTCTATTGCTCCAACAATCCGGCAAAGACGAACACTACGTTCATCGTCAGCCACGACAGAAGCGGCAGCAACGTGGAGATGACCATCGAAGTGTTTGACATCAGCGGCAGACTGCTGTGGAATCATACGGAGAACACTCTGGCTGAGTCGGCAACATTCACATACGACTGGGATCTCACCACCGACAGCGGCGGCAGGTTGCAGTCTGGAGTATATCTGTATCGTGTGCGCCTGACAAGCGAGGGAAAGAACGAGGCAACGAAAGCCAAGAAACTGATAGTACTCAACTGAGAATGTAACTCTTTGACTGTCGTCACACAATAATATAACACAAAAAGAGTTATATAGAGGCGTGACGAAGTTTTCATGTAATGTAGGCTGAAATGACAGACTGGCATTGAAGAATTGAGGACCATCACGCAATACATCATAACGAGGATAAAAACAAAAGACAAGATATAAATGAAGAACAGAATAAGAATCATTGCGGCAGTATTGCTCACCGTAATAGCAACTAACGTCAAGGCTCAAGACAAGCGCGAGATGTTTAACCCTATTCATACGGCTCTCGTTTCACAGACCATCGCACCGGATGCACGCGCTGCCGGTATGGGTGACGTGGGTGCCGCCACCGACCCTGACGTGAACTCCCAATACTGGAACCCGGCAAAATATCCTTTCTGTATCAGCCGTGCAGGTCTTGCCCTGAACTACACGCCTTGGCTGCGCTCACTGGTAAGCGACATGGACATCGCCTATCTCGCCGGATACTACCGCATCGGTGACTATAGCGCCGTTTCGGCATCATTGAGATATTTCTCTCTCGGTGAGGTTTACACGAACTACGACGGTACGGGCGACATATCAAACGCACAGACCATCAACCCATACGAGATGTCGTTTGATGTGGCTTATTCTCTGATGCTGAGCGAGAAATTCTCTCTCGCTGCCGGCGTGCGTTTTCTCATGTCCGACATGCAGTACAGTTCTACAGAGGAGCGCTCAGCTTCTAACGCCTTCGCTGCCGACCTCGCCTGCTACTATAACGACTATATCAACATCGGTTCTCGCGAATGTCAGCTCGGCATCGGTCTGAACATCAGCAACATCGGTAGTAAGATAACATTCGGCGGCAGTGACTACAGTGAGTTTATTCCAACAAACATGAGATTGGGTGCTGCCCTAATGGTGCCGATCGACGAATTTAACCGCTTCACGATATCTGCCGACGCAAACAAGCTGCTCGTTCCTTCTTATCCTCAGCAGGAAGAGGGGGAAACGACAGAGGACTACCAGCAGCGTGTGGAGGATGAATACTACAACACGAGCAGCATCTCCGGAATGTTCAAGAGTTTCGGCGACGCTCCTGGAGGTTTCAAGGAGGAACTTGAGGAGATAAACTGGAGTGTCGGTGCTGAATATGTATACAACGACAAGTTCAGCGTTCGCGCCGGTTATCACCATGAGTCGGAGAACAAGGGTAACAGAAAATACTTCACTGTCGGTGCGGGCTTCCGCATGAGCGCCTTCACCCTCGACTGCGGTTATGTCATCGCTACTGCAAAGAGCAACCCTCTCGACCAGACTCTCCGCTTCACTCTGGGCTTCGATATGGACGGACTGAAGGATTTGTTCAAGAGAAGATAATTAAAATGGTAAAAAGTTATGAAGGTACGCGTAGGCTTCGGTTTTGACGTTCATAAGCTCGTTGAAGGACGTGACTTGTGGTTGGGCGGAATAAAGATTCCACACACTCTCGGTCTGCTTGGCCATAGCGATGCTGATGTACTGATACATGCCATCTGCGACGCATTGCTCGGAGCGGCAAACATGAGAGACATCGGTTATCACTTTCCCGACACATCGGCTGACACTCTCGACATAGACAGTAAGATACTGTTGAAGAAGACCATCGACCTGATTGCCACAAAGGGATACAGACTCGGAAACATTGACGCCACGGTTTGTGCCGAGCGCCCTAAGATAAATCCGCATGTTGAAAAGATGAAGGAATGTCTCGCCACAGTGATGAATGCCGATGTTGACGACATCTCCATCAAAGCTACAACAACAGAGAAACTCGGTTTCACTGGCAGAGAAGAGGGCATGAGTGCGTATGCCACGGTGCTGATATACAAAGACTGAGAATCTGAATAAAAATAAGAAATCCTGAGAAAGACAGGAAATCTATACAGGAAACCTAAACAAAGACAGGAAATCCGAATAGAGACTGGAAAATTGAATAAAGGAAAAAAATCTAAATAAATACCCGGAACATTCTATATGATGCTCCGGGTATTTTTTATATCATATTTGCCATCAAAGCTGTATCAGTCATTATGCTTTTCTGTTTCACTTTACTGAAATTACCAATAGTCTTATAGGCAATTAAATCAATCTGTAGGGCATGGTCCGTAAAGGTGTCCATCGGCACACTTGGTGATGCCAAGAAAACCAGAAGGATGATGGGACCGGCAATAGGAATCAGAGACCACCAATAGTGCCAACCTGAACGGCCGGTATCATGAAGACGGCGCACCAGAACCGAAATAGTCGGAACAATGGCAACCAAGCTGTAAATTAGAGACAATACAAGTCCGATTCCCGATCCTGCCAATACACTTCCTGCATCACCGCCGCCGAAAATGCTACCGAGTACTGAACCTATAATCCCGAACACAAGCCATGCCAGACTATTAAACAAATAGAACCACCAAAATTCTGATCGTGATGCACGGCCACTGAATGTGGCAAACTTACTAAACACTGTCTTAACTGATTCTGTAAATCCCATAGTTTTTTGTTTTTATGTGTTAATAATAATTGAAAAAGCGTTCCTTTTTATAAATATTTCGCAACAAAGATATTGATTATTTCAATATAAACAAACTATTTGCTATGAATTATTAAAAATATTAGGTAATTTTGTTCACTGAATGCAAAATGGAATGTTTTTGTTCACTGAATGTAAAAAAACAGAATATTATGACAGACACCGGAAATGACAAAATCAACGTGCTTGGCAAACAAACGAACTGGGAAGATCTGTACTTCTATCAGAAGGCAGACATCGTATACCAGATGTCATTTGCCTTTTGCAACAGATTCATACATCCTTATAAAGACCGCACTCGCGACCAGATAATACAGGCTGCACGGTCATGCAAGCAAAACATTGTAGAAGGTCTTGCCGACGGTGTTACGTCATCTGAGATGCAGATGAAACTGCTCAACGTGGCACGCGCCTCCCTAAAAGAATTACGTGAAGATTTCGAAGACTATCTCAAATCACGGCATCTACAGTATTACATCGCCGGCGAAGAACGGTATAACGTGATGCTCGACTACTGTCGCCATCACAACAGACTTCCTGACTACGAACCATTCTTTGACAAATGGAATGATGAACAGATGTGCAACTATGGACTCACTCTATGCCACATGATAGACAAGATGATGATGTCTTTTATGAAGCGCCTCGAACAAGAGTTCATCACCGAAGGCGGCATCAAGGAGCGAATGCACAAAGCACGTACCGGCTACCGCCAACAACAAGACACACGACTTAAAGAGCTTGAAACCCGCCTTCCTGAACTTGAAAGCGAACTTTTCAAGGTTAACGCCGAAATGATGAAATGGAAATCATCGTATGAAGACCTCCGTCAACGTGCCCTCAAATCCTACTATAAACAACAAGAAGAAATCAGCAGGCTGAAAGCACTAATCGAAGAGATGAAAAAGAAATAACAGTCTATTTCAGCTAGAAATACTAGAAAATCTAGATAGTCTAGAAGGTCTAGATAGTCTAGAAAGTCTAGAAAGTCTAGAAAAACTAGATAGTCTAGAAAAACCTATATAAATAGAAAAGAACCAGAAGCCCCACTCATCATTCCTCTTTCAATATTCCCTTCAAGAGATATGTGGCATTCTGGTTTCTTGCCACGCCGGGAGAAATCTTGTAAGTATAAGTGATGGCATCTGAGAGTTTTATCTCGAAACAGAAGTTATGGAAGCGGGCAGGATATTCATCTGCCATCTTCGACAGTTCCAGGTCGTGGGTGGCAATGATGCCGCTGACAGGCAGTTTGGCAATCGCCTCAAGGAACATACGTGATCCGTTGAGCTTGTCAAGAGAGTTTGTGCCCTTTAATATCTCGTCGAGAATGATGAGAGTATGCGATGCCTGCCGCACATTGTCAAGAAGCTGACGAAGACGAAGCAGTTCTGCATTGAAATAGCTGATGCCATGCGTCAGGTCATCACTGGTGCGCATACTGCTGAAAAGATTGAAGACCGAAACACGCAAGCTCTCTGCAAATACCGGCATACCACACATCGCGAGGATATAGTTCACTCCTATAGACCTCAAGAACGTACTTTTGCCCGCCATATTGGCCCCCGTCACGATATAATAATTACTATCCTGTATAGTAAAATCATTTTTCACCGCTTTCTCTCCGAGGAAAGGATGATACAGTCCTTTAGCCTCAAAAACGACCTCCTCAGAATCTGTAACCACCGGCATGACAGCCTGCGGTTCGTTACAGCGCATTGTCGCCATCGACACCATGGCATCCATCAGGCTCACGGCATCAACCCACCTCTCAAACGAAGCCACATTATCCCGCTGCCAACGCAGATAACGCCTTACGAGAAAGAAGTCACTATATCCCAAAGCATTGAAGATGACAAGACCAAGCACATTTGCCCGTCTGTCGAGAGCATCGAGGATAGCCTTCAGTTCCTTCAATGAATTGAGAGCCTCTGCCCCATTGTTGCCTTTAAGGACAGATGCCACCAGCTTGTTGTCTTCCTCCCGGAATTGCGCTTCGGTGATTATATGCAGCAACGAGACAAACCGTTTTGTGCTGACACTTATTTTCTCCACACTTTTGCTAATCATCTTTATCGCCTTCGCCGATGCTCCGATGCTGACGGCAAGCTGAGCAACAGTCCACAGACAAACGAAGTCGGCCGGGAGCGGCGTGAACACCGTGAGGATAAGTAACACGACGAATATCGCCATCGAAGAAACCACCATTGTCAGCCCTTTCCGAGACAATGCCGCTTCAGGGATTCCCGCCTCTTTCGCCTCATGCAGCGCCTTTAGTATAGCCCCGGTATCGATATTTCCTTTGTAGGCAGCTGAAAGGAAATCAGTTCGCCACTCCTCCATCTCTGCCAATTCCGATATAGCTTTCTGCCTTCTGTCTATTTCTGAAGGAAGAGCAGGAACAGATGTTCCGCAACGCGACGACGGTTTGTCTTGAGAAGCAACAGAACGGTCTGCGGCAGCAGTACGGCATGCAGCACTATCCAGAATCCCGGCAAGCCTGTCTGCCCCACCCGTAGTGACAATACGACAAAGGCGGTTATACAAAGATCCCTTGCCGAAGACGTCCATATCGAAGGAATATTGATGGAATGGATTCTCATATCTCTTGCCATCGTCAAATTGTGAGAAGTCGCCTTCCATATAGCGGATGTTCTGTCTGTAGACATCAATCCTCGCCTCCATCCTGTCAATGGCTACAGAATTCTGTCTGTCGAAAACCTTCACGCCCACAAACGAAGCCAGTGCGATACAGAAAGCCGGAATGAACACTGCCACTGATACATATCCACACAGATATACCACCGCCACGGCAACAGCCACGACAAACAACAGAATCTCTGCCGTTATGATATATTTCACCTTTGCCTTGCGGCTCTGAAGGACTTCATCCAGTCCTGTCATTCTGTCCGTATAATATTCCAACAGTTCTTTCTTGTTTCTCATATCTGTAGTTATGCTTTCCTTTTCAATTGACATATTATTAAATGCGAAACGGCAATTATGCCGTTTAACCCCAACCCTCTCTTCCAAGTGACGGTAAAATACAGAAATCCAAGCAAGTCTTAATGGTAGATTGGGATAACAAAACAAAATGGGCAGCCAATTCAATCTGAACGGACTGCCACATTTATAACTTTTCGTTGTTCTTTAGAACCAAGCAAAGAGTCATTACTTCTTGATGATGACTCTCTTCTCAGCGATACGAGCCTTCTTACCAGTGAGCTTGCGCAGGTAGTACAGCTTAGCGCGACGCACCTTACCAACCTTGTTAAGCTCGATGCTTGCGATGTTTGGAGACTCCATTGGGAAGATACGCTCTACACCAACAGTTCCAGACATCTTGCGTACAGTGAAACGCTTCTTTGTACCCTCACCGTTGATCTTGATAACAACACCACGGTAGAGCTGGATACGCTCCTTAGAACCCTCGATAATTTTGTAGGCTACAGTAACAGTGTCACCAGCCTTGAACTCAGGATACTGCTTCTCGATTGCAAATGCTTCCTCAGCAACTTTAATTAAATCCATTGTAATTTAACTGTTTAAAATTGTTTATCGTTCCAACGCAACATAACAGGCCACTCTTCTTCCTGCCAGCGATTACGCCGAAAAGCGGTGCAAAGGTAGTCATTATTCCCGTAACTGCCAAATAATTCAGCAGTTATCAAACTATTTTAACCCAAAACGGTCATTAGGCCGTTCAATGTAGTATTTTAATAACTGCTTGCAGTCTTTTGCTTTTTATAAGGCGTCTTTTGTCTGTTTTTAATTCGCAATAGCTCGCTATTACTCATTAAAAGTCAAACAAAATCCACTCTTCTAAAATATCAAAACCAAGCAAGCCCTAACGACCGATTTGGGTTTAATTCAAATCAAAGTCTTGATGACCGCTTTGGGGTTAAGAATTTCATTTCGGCCTCCTCATCGTGCGATAGCCGTATACGGATATCACGACAAAGCAAACGAGAGGCAACACGAACGACACGTTCACCGCCGGCATTCCCATCACCTCGTGCATGTCGATGATGCTTGCCTGCATTGCCGGCATCACGCTGCCTCCGAGGATTGCCATTATCAGACCTGCCGCTCCGAACTTGGCATCGTCGCCGAGTCCTTCGAGGGCGATGCCATAGATAGTAGGGAACATCAGCGACATACATGCGCTGACTGCAACGAGACAGTATACTCCCCACACATTCTGCAGCATTATCACTCCCACCACGAGGCATCCGCCCACGATGGCAAGTATCATAAGCAGCTGTCCAGCATTGAGATAGCGCAGCAGGAAGGTACACACGAACCGCGAACAGCAGAAAATGACCATCGCCACGATATTATACTGCTGCGATAGCACCTCTGCATCTATCTCCGTCATCCCCTCGTTCATAAACACCCGCGTGCCGTATTGTATGATGAAGGTCCAGCACATTATCTGCACTCCCACGTAGAAGAACTGTGCCACCACTCCCTCTCTGTAGTGCGGGATGTGGAGGATGCGCTTCAGCGTGGGGATTACGTTGAGAGACTTGTCGTTGTCTCCGTTCTTCGGCATCTTCACCATGCTTATTATGAGAAGCATCGCCAATATCACCGCTCCGATGGCGAGATATGGCATTATGAGCACCGAGAGGTCGTGTTCCTTCAGCACCTCAAACTGCTGGTCGGAGAGCCGTGCCCTCTCTGCCGTGCTCATCGGGTTGAGCTTAGCCTGGATGAAGTTCATCGCCACATACATGCCGAGCAGCGATCCCATAGGGTTAAACGACTGCGCCAGGTTCAGGCGTCGCGTAGCCGACCCCTGCGGTCCCATCGTCAGGATATACGGACTGCATGATGTCTCAAGAAACGACAGTCCGCAAGTGAGTATGAAATACGCCATCAGGAACATGGCATACTCCCCGGTCATCTTTGCCGGGAAGAAGAGAAAGGCTCCCAGGGCATAGAGTGCGAGACCGAGCATCACTCCTGCCTTATACGAAAAACGCCGTATGAACATCGCTGCCGGGAATGCCATCGCGAAGTATCCTCCATAGAAAGCCACCTGCACCAGCGCGCCGTCTGTTGCCGACATGCGGAATATCTTCGAGAAAGCCTTCACCATCGGGTTCGTGATGTCGTTGGCGAATCCCCATAGGGCGAAACACGACGTTATCAGCACGAATGGCAAGACATAGCTCACGCCGTCTTTGCCAAAAATGGAATTGTTGTTTTTCATTATATCAGTCTATAGTTTTACATTTACCTGCAATAATATATTTGTCTATAGTATTTTATTTGTCTGCAATATCATATCTGCCTGCAGCATCATATCTGTCTATAGCAACAGACACCTTTTATTATAATATAGTATTATGACTCCTTCCCCACGCCGCAACAACCGGCGTGGGAAAGGGAAGCATAGTTTTCGTCTTTCTATCATCCGTCATCTCCACAGGATTGGCGCTTATCTTGCCATCTTGTAGATTTCCTCCATGTCATGACGGTCGAGTTTCTTGAATCCTCCGATGGTGCGTCCGTCGTCGTGGCTGCATTTGCGCGCCAGCTCCTTTATCTCGTCGTCGGTGATTTCTCTTCCTATCAGTTCATGGATGTTTGTAGGCATACCGATGGCCCTGTAGAATTTCTCCACAGCCTCAACTCCAGCCATTGCCGTAGCCTTGGTGTCGGTGAAATCGTTGGGCACTCCCATCACGTTCACTGCGAAGCGTGCGAATCTCGACACATTCTCGTCCATCACGTATCTCGCCCACGACGGCCATACTGCGGCAAGTCCGGCTCCGTGTGCCACGTCGAACATGGCGCTCAGCTCGTGCTCTATCTGGTGTGTCGCGAAGTCAGCATAAGAGCGGTCGCCTGTCAGGTCGTTGTGTCCCAGACTCGACGCCCACATTATGCAAGCGCGGTTACGGTAGTCTTCCGGATTCTTGAGCACATGGAACACGCTGTCTTTCACCGTTCTCATGAGCGCCTCGGCGATATTGTCTATCAGTGTCATGTCATCCACCTTTCCGAAGTATCTCTCCATGGTGTGCATCATGATGTCGGTGGCTCCGCATGCTGTCTGATATGGAGGCAGTGTGAATGTGCGCACCGGGTTCATGATTGCGAATTTCGGTCGGCAGATATTATTGGAGTATCCAATCTTCAGGTCGCCGTCTTCTTTCGTTATCACGCTCGAGTCACTCATCTCGCTTCCTGCTGCCGGTATGGTCAGAATCACTCCCACAGGGAGCATCTCCGTGGGCACATATTTCCTTGCGTAGATGTCCCACACGTCACCGTCGTATTTCACTCCGTATCCGATAGCCTTCGACGAGTCTATCACGCTACCGCCGCCTACGGCGAGTATGAAGTCAACATTCTCCTTGCGGCAGAGTTCTATTCCTTCGTGAACGAGTGTGAGGCGCGGGTTGGGCTTCACGCCGCCCAGTTCCACGAACGCTATTTCTGCGGCATTGAGCTTTTCGCGCACTGAGGCGAGCAGTCCTGACCGCTCAGCGCTATGGCCGCCGTAGTGTACGAGCACTTTCTTGCCGCCATACTTGTTTATCATTTCCACAAGATGCTCTTCGGCATCCTTTCCGAACACCACTTCGGTTGGTGCATAATACTTGAAGTCTTGCATTTCTGATTTTATTTAAATAACAGACCGCTAATGTAGTCATTATTTTTGTATTCTTCAAGCATTTCATGAATTTAGTGACGGTAATATAACAACTTGGTGCAATTTGAGTGAGGAATGTAACATACCTATATAGTGTCAGACCATAAAATCAAAGAAAAAGATTTCGGTGTCAAGCTATAAAAACACGAAAAAGATTTTGGTATTAGGCTATAAAATCAAAGAAGAGATTTCGGTGTCAGGCTATAAAAATACGAAAAAGATTTCGGTGTCAGGCTATAAAATCGAGAAATAAATTTTGGTATCAGGCGATTTTCCTGTATATTTGCATCAAAAACAAGTATATGTCGGAAAGGATATTCAAGCGCAAGATCTACAGCAAACTTAAAGAATGGAAGGAGAACTCAAATGGCAAGAGCGCATTGCTGTTAGAGGGAGCAAGACGTATCGGCAAATCAACCGTCGTTGAAGAGTTCGGACAGAAGGAATACCGTTCTTATATTCTTATTGATTTCAACGAAGCCTCAAAAGGAGTCAAAGACCTGTTTGACGACTTGATGGATATGGACTATATCTTTCTGTATCTCCAGAATGTCTTCAAAACCACACTGTATGAGAGGGAGTCTGTTATTATCTTCGATGAAGTCCAGCAATGCCCCAAAGCTCGCCAAGCAATAAAATACCTTGTCAAAGACGGCAGGTATGACTATATAGAAACCGGGTCGTTCATCAGCATCAGAAAGAACACAAAAGACATCAGCATCCCCAGCGAGGAACACAGACTCGAAATGTTCCCCATGGATTATGAAGAATTCAGATGGGCGATGGGCGATGACACCACGATGCCTATGACACAGAAATTTCTGGAAAAGAAGATGGTATTAGGCGACAGTCTGAACCGCCAGATGATGCGCGACTTGAGACTGTATATGCTGGTGGGAGGTATGCCACAGGCCATCAACGCATACATAGAGTCCAACAACCTGCAGCAGGTTGACATGGTAAAACGCCAAATCATCCAGCTATATGCGGATGATTTCCGCAAAATCGACGCCACAGGTAGAATATCCAAGTTATTCATGGCGATTCCTTCCCAACTAAGCCGCAATCTGCTGCGTTACCGACCCACTACGGTGGTAGGCAATGTGGGAAGCAGCAAGATCGACGAAATGATTCTTTGTCTGGAAGACAGCAAGACTGTAAACGTGGCATATCATGCCGACGACCCTAATGTCGGTATGCCGCTAACTGCTGATTTCGGCAAATACAGACTATATATCGGTGACACAGGACTGTTCATAACACTGGCATTCTGGGACAAGGATTTTACGGAGAACATAATATACCAGAAATTGCTCAACGACAAACTCACCGCCAATCTTGGATATGTATATGAGAACCTGATAGCCCAGATGCTCAGGGCATCAGGCAACAAATTGTTCTACTATACATTCCCTAAAGACGAGACTCATTCATACGAAGTGGATTTCCTATTGTCAAGAGGCAACAAACTCTGTCCTATCGAAGTGAAGTCATCGGGCTATAAGACTCACGCTTCCCTGGATGCCTTCTGCAAGAAATACTCCGACAGAATCAGCCAACCATACCTGTTATACACAAAAGACCTGCATAAGGATGGCAATGTATTGATGTTGCCTGCTTTTATGACTCCTCTGATATGAATTTCAAGAAGCAGCCGTATTGACAAGGAAACCTGAGAAACGTCATCTCATAATTGGAGAAGATATAGTCGCAATGTTGCACCTTACCGGTCGGCATTGCGACTATCGTATTATCTACCCGTTGGCGGAACTAATTTCTTAATTCTAATGACGGATTCGGGCTAAAATTGGGCACGCTGCTTGCCCAACTGGGGCAACGTGCTTACCCATCATGGGCAACGTGCTTGCCCCTGTTGGGCAGATTTGATGTCAGACGGATGCCCAATAAGCTGATGTTGTAATACTCATATTCCTGATTTCAGGATTCTGCCAACGCATGCCATTCCTGCAGTCTGAATTACTCACAGCTGACATTCCTTTCATCTGACAATTCCTCACACCTGACAATTCCTTTCATCAGCCAAACCATCCAGACAATCGGCTGACAATCGCCAGGCAGTCAACTATCTGTTTGTCAGGATGTTACAGCCAAAAACCAGACAATCTGACAGTTTTTTCGGCAATTCTTGGTTTTACTGAAAATCAGCGATATGGGCAACTTTTACTCATATCGACCAAATTAAATAAATTCCACCAACGGGCTATTATCTACGTGGCGACATCCGGAAAACATATAAGTGAAAAACATCATTACAATAACGGAAAGCATTTTTCTGTCCTCAAACTCTTACAATTCGTTATTTAGATTAAAAAAATACGCAAAAATGTATCGGTATTTGCAGCAACATAAATCAATTTGTTGTACATTTGCAGCCGAAGCAAACAAATTAAGCCTAAATCGGTCATTAGAGATACCAAAACGGTATAATGACCGATTGTGGGATTAAACCTAACAACAAACAAAACGCAAGATGTCAGACAAGAAGATTCATTTCACCAAGATGCACGGTGCTGGCAATGACTACATATACGTCAACACATTATTATATGATGTAAACGACCCCAATTCGGCTTCCGTCAGATGGAGCGACCGCCACAAGGGTATCGGAGGCGACGGACTGGTGCTCATCTGCCGACCCACCACCGACGCTGCCGACTACAGAATGAGGATTTTCAATGCCGACGGGTCTGAGGCGATGATGTGCGGAAACGCATCGCGCTGCATCGGGAAATATCTCTATGAGCGTGGACTCACCGACAAGACGGAGATAAAACTGGAAACCCTCTCCGGCATAAAGACGCTGATGCTGCATCTCGACAACGAGGGAAAGACTGTGGAGAGCGTCACCGTTGACATGCTCGAACCGCTGACGGAGAACCACCGTCAGTATGCCGACCTCAGCGGAGGCATACTCTTGGCTGAGGGCAGACGGTTTGAGGGAACTTTCGTATGTATGGGAAATCCACACTTCGTGACTTTCCTCAACGACATCGACACGATAGACATCGCAAGATACGGTGCCGTGATGGAGCGCGACAGCAATTTCCCTGAGCGCTGCAACATCGAGTTCGCACAGATATTGTCCGACGGAGCCATCCGCACCCGTGTGTGGGAACGCGGCAGCGGCATAACGATGGCTTGCGGCACGGGGGCTTGTGCCACGGCGGTGGCGGCGGCACTCACCGGACGAGCATCGCGCCGGAGCGAAATCCGCATGGACGGCGGCACGCTGCAGATTGAATGGCGAACAACTGACAACCATGTATATATGACCGGACCGGCGGAAATCGTCTTCGACGGGGAAATCGGAGAATGACCTGCCGGCAGACAGAGACACAGATGAAAGAGGAAACGACAACGACACTTACAACAAGCGACAACGCTCACATAACAAACAACAACGACACTTACAACAAATAAAAAGAATTTCAATATGGCATTAGTAAACGAACATTACCTGAAACTTCAGAAGAACTACCTTTTTGCCGACATCGCCAAGAAGGTGAATGCCTACAAGGTGGCTAATCCCAAGGCCAGAGTCATCAGCCTCGGCATCGGCGACGTGACGCGTCCGCTTGTGCCTGCCGTCATCGACGCCATGCACAAGGCAGTTGACGACATGGCACACAAGGAGACGTTCCATGGATACGGACCGGAGCAGGGCTATCTGTGGCTCCGCGAGGCAATAGTGAAAAACGACTTCCTGCCGCGAGGCATCCGTCTCGACCCGAGCGAGGTGTTCGTAAACGACGGAGCGAAGAGCGACACTGGAAACATCGGCGAACTGGTGAGATGGGACAACAGTCTGGGAGTGACCGACCCTATATATCCGGTATACATCGACTCCAACGTGATGTGCGGCAGGGCGGGAGTGCTCGAAAACGGAAAATGGAGCAACGTCACCTATATGCCATGCCTGGAGACCAACGACTTCGTGCCGCAGATTCCCGACCATCGCGTAGACATGATATACCTCTGCTATCCCAACAACCCTACGGGCACGGTGATAACGAAGGAGGAACTCAAGAAATGGGTGAACTACGCTCTAAAGAACGATACGCTGATTCTCTACGATGCCGCATACGAGGCATACATCACGGAACCTCACATCCCCCACTCCATCTATGAGATAAAGGGAGCGCGCAAGGTGGCGATAGAATTCCACAGCTATTCAAAGACGGCCGGCTTCACCGGCGTGCGCTGCGGATACACCGTGATACCGAAGGAACTCACCGCCGTGACCATCGACGGCAAGGAGCGCATCGCCCTGAACACGCTCTGGTTCCGCAGACAATGCACCAAGTTCAACGGCACAAGCTATATCAGCCAGCGGGCTGCCGAGGCGATATACTCTCCTGAGGGAAAGGAGCAGACCAAGGCGGTGATTGACTATTATATGGGCAACGCCAGACTGATGTACGACGCACTGAAGAAGCTCGGCTTCAGAGTATATGGCGGAGTGAACGCCCCATACCTGTGGGTGAAGACTCCCGACGGTGTGGACAGCTGGAAATTCTTTGAGCAGCTGCTCTACGGAGCACAGATAGTATGCACTCCCGGTGTCGGCTTCGGACCGAGCGGAGAGGGCTTCGTCAGATTCACTTCCTTCGGCGAGCGCGAAGACTGCGAGGAGGCAATGCAACGCCTTGCCAAATGGATGAAAGCATAAAATACAGCAGGCGCAAAGAACAATATTCATGACATTTATCAATAATAGACTACAAAAAGATATTAAACGCCGCAAATATTATTACAAAAAGGTATACGGAAACAAGAAAAAGCATTACCTTTGCAAACTGAAAACAGAACATCAATAAAATCGACTTAAAAAACAATGGCTAATTTAAGATTCCAGGTTGTAGAAGAGGCGTTCAAGAAACGCCCTGAAGAAGTTATAGCACCGGTGGAACGTCCGTCAGAGTATTTCGGAAAATACGTTTTCAACCGTGCCAAAATGTACAAATACCTGCCAGCCGACGTCTACGACAAGCTTATAGACGTAATTGACAATGGAGCCACACTCGACCGCAGCATCGCCAATGCCGTGGCTAACGGCATGAAGCAATGGGCTGAGGAGAATGGCGTGACACACTACACACACTGGTTCCAGCCGCTCACCGGCGGAACAGCAGAGAAGCACGATGCCTTCATCGAGCACGACGGCAAGGGAGGAATGATTGAGGAATTCTCCGGCAAGCTGCTCGTGCAGCAGGAGCCTGATGCCAGCTCGTTCCCAAGCGGCGGAATCCGCAATACCTTCGAGGCGCGCGGATATTCGGCATGGGACCCTACATCGCCTGTCTTCATTATCGACGACACTCTCTGTATCCCTACCGTATTCATATCATACACCGGAGAGGCGCTCGACTACAAGGCTCCGTTGCTCCGCGCGCTGCACGCCGTAAACGTGGCTGCAACGAACGTATGCCATTATTTCGACCCTAAGGTGTCAAAGGTGACTTCCAACCTGGGATGGGAGCAGGAATACTTCCTCGTGGATGCCGACCTATATAGTGCCCGCCCTGACCTCATGCTCACCGGCCGCACACTCATGGGACACGACTCTGCAAAGAACCAACAAATGGACGACCACTACTTCGGAACGATTCCTGACCGTGTGCAGGCGTTCATGAAGGATCTTGAGATACAGGCTCTCGAACTATCTATCCCATGCAAGACACGCCACAACGAGGTGGCACCAAACCAGTTTGAGATAGCTCCCATCTTTGAGGAGACAAACCTCGCCGTAGACCACAACATGCTGCTTATGTCGCTCATGAAGAAGGTGGCTCGCAAACATGGATTCATAGTATTGCTTCACGAGAAACCGTTCGCCGGCATCAACGGCAGCGGAAAGCACAACAACTGGAGCTTGTCTACCGACACCGGCGTGCTGCTCCATGCTCCCGGCAAGACTCCGGAGGCAAACCTGCGCTTCGTGACATTCATCGTGGAAACACTGATGGGTGTATACCGCCACAACGGACTGCTCAAGGCGTCTATCATGAGCGCCACAAACGCTCACCGTCTGGGTGCCAACGAAGCTCCTCCAGCAATCATATCGTCATTCCTCGGTTCGCAGCTCACCCAGCTGCTCGACAAGATAGAAAACAGTGACAGCGAGGATGTGTTCAACATGGCGGGCAAACAGGGAATGAAGATGGACATTCCGGAAATTCCAGAACTGCTCATCGACAACACCGACCGCAACCGCACATCGCCTTTCGCATTCACCGGAAACCGCTTCGAGTTCCGTGCCGTGGGTTCTGAGGCTAACTGTGCAGCAGCGATGATCGCTCTGAACTCTGCCGTGGCAGAGGCTCTGGTTGACTTCAAGACTCGTGTTGACGCTCTCATCGAGAAGGGCGAGGACAAGGTAAAAGCTATCATCGACGTTCTGCGCCAGGACATCAAGACCTGCAAGCCTATACGCTTCGACGGCAACGGCTATTCTGACGAATGGGTAGAGGAGGCAAAGAAGCGCGGACTGGACTGCGAGACAAGCTGTCCGGTGATTTTCGACAACTATCTGAGCGACTCTTCCGTAGAGATGTTCACAAAGCTGGGCGTGATGACAAAGAAGGAGCTTGAGGCGCGCAACGAGGTGAAATGGGAGACCTACACCAAGAAGATTCAGATAGAGGCACGTGTGATGGGCGACCTCACGATGAACCACATCATTCCTGTTGCCACCCACTATCAGAGCATGCTGCTGAAAAACGTTCAGAACATGCGTCTGGTGTTCCCGGAGGAAAAGGCTGAAAAGCTGAGCTCGAGAAACATCAAGATTATCGAGGACATCGCCGAGCGCACACAGATTATCGAGAAGGGTGTGGAGGAACTGGTCAACGCACGCAAGGTGGCAAACAAGCTTACCGACGAGCGTGCCAAGGCTGTGGCATACCACGACACGGTGGCTCCTAAGATGGAGCAGATTCGCTACCACATCGACAAGCTGGAGCTCACGGTGAGCGACGAGCTGTGGACGCTGCCTAAGTATCGCGAACTGTTGTTCATCAGATAACGGCGGCTAACAGAAAAAGAGTTTGAAAAGACGTCATGGGGATTTTAGATTGGTCCCTCTGATATGACTACACATATTTATATGTACAATCTATTTCTTTTATTGGTTGTTTAAGTTTGGGGCTGCCTGGTTGTGAAACCGTGCAGTCCTTTTTTATTACCAAGAAAAGAGAAAACAAAAAAAACGATTTGTGAATATTTTGGACACAGTTTTGGGCACCACCGTGCCCACTTGTGGCAACGGTGGTGCCCATTTCCTGAAGAATTGCTATCCTTTCCAATGATTGTGATTTGGCTGTTTGACTCCCTGTAAAACCGGGAATCATCTCACCATCACCTTGCGTGTCGTTCCGTCGCTGAGTTTCACGATGTTCAGCCCCTTCTGCTTGCCGTTGATGAGTTGTCCGGCAGCGTTGTAGCGTGCCACCTCAACGGCATTGCCACTTGCAGTGACGCTCTCAACCGATGAACCTACGGGAAAGTCGCCCTCTACAAGCACTTGGATACTAAGGTTTTTTCCGCCTGCGTCGAACTGGTTCCATGAATAGTTCGTACCGTTATACAAACACCAGTACCATATAGGAATGCTGCCATCTCCTTCTTTTACAAACGAGAGCGGAAACGAGTGGTCTTCTTGATCACCATACTGTGTGTATTCGAAAACTGCTGCAAGTTCTTCGCCTTCCTTTATGACGTAAGGCTTAGGAAAATCCTCCTGATTCCAGCCGGTTTTGCCATACTGAACGTAGTTAGAGGTAACTACCTGACCTGGAATACCATCAACAATTCGGTGAAGGTATACGCCAGACTGACCGATATCCTCACAGAGTCCGAAGCGGATGCCTACAATCTTCATACCGATATAAGGTTCAAGAATCGACTCCGTAAGGTATATGCCAACCTTGTTCTCGCCTGGATATGACGGAACTCCCATGCCATCGTCAGGGTCTGCGAGAGCATCCGAAGAGTAATAGCCCACCCAGCGCTGGTTGCTTGCTATCTTCTTCGGTGCTTTTGCCACTACCTGACTGTGCTGACGTTGAGTCATGTTCGGATTATTCTCTATCACGCTGATATTCTGCTGCGTTACGCTCACCTGTGCATTGACTGCAATTGCCAGTGCGAAGGAGGCGATGGTAAGTAAAATCTTCTTCATAATTGTAGTTTTTTTATTGGTTAGTAAACGAGTTGACGAGTTGACAAGTAGACAAGGGGATTTGCTTTCCTATACAATCATTGTTTAAGTTTATAAACAAGTGATGCAAATCTCCTTGCCTACCCGTTATCTTGTCTACTTGATCGGATGCTTACGTGTATCGCTACCAGCCTGCACGAAGTAGTTCGAACCGTTGGCAGACTTGGTGAGAGTGCAATACTGCACGAAGCGCTTGCCGCCTTCCTTGGTGATGATAGCGATAGGAAGAGCG
>NZ_FR892572.1:41361-44088 GCF_000436015.1 Prevotella sp. CAG:592
AGGCTGTTATGCGGTAAGGATACTTAGACTCCTTGAACGTCTGCCATGAGCTCTTTGTGAACACAGCCTTCTCGAAGTTTGCACCTGCGAATTTCTTCGCTGCAGCGATACCGGCATTGCGGGTCTTGGCATCCACGGTGACGCCCTTAGGCTCTGAAACGGCATCAACGAAGTCATTCTGATAGGCGTCGAGGAGCTCTCCGATGCGCGGAGTATCGAGCTTCAGACTCAAGAGCCTCAACGAATCATCGTTCTTCGCATCCTTGTGTCTTGGCAGGAAGTCGTCAACGAGCACTTTGAGCACGAGGTGATAGAGCAGTCTTGAGAAACCGCTGCCGTCCTTTGCCGTGATGCCTGCAGCACATTCGTTGGCAAGCTTCAGCAGATTCTCGTATGGAGTGACGGTGACTGCCAGACCATAAGCCATGTTGTCGCGGTCGTAGCGCATTTGCCGGAAATTAGAAGGCAGTATTGCGTTGTCGCCGATCACGCCTGCCGTCTCGTCCTTCATGGCATAGTGGCGGATAGCTTTCACATTCATAGAATTGAGCCAAGTGTAGGCATAGACAAACTCCTTTAGAGCTTTCTCCGACTTAGGGTCAGCCATAAAACGGCAAGTCCAGAAGTTGAGAACGAACTCGTCGCAAGGCACCTGTATCTGGTCGTTAGCCAGATTCACAGGAGTGAAGTTAGGATAATGGTATGCCTTGTGAATACCGTCATACTTCAATGTTTCTGAAAACATTCCGAAGAAGATGTTGTAGAACGTGCCCTCTTCAGCTCCTATGCCGTAGAAGCGCTTGGCGTCGTCGGTGTAATAAGGTGAGTAGAGTGTAACGTCTTGAATCTGCTCATAGCAGGCATGGATATCGCCGATGCTCTTGGTGAATCCTTCCTGGATGGTCTGGTCGTTAGCCTGCGGGTCGGCAGCGAGAGCTTCCTTGCTTGGCTTATACTTGCGGTTGGGGTCGTAGCCGGCCTTCTTCATACCAGTCTTCTCCATGGCTGCGTCTTCTGCCTTGTTCCGAGCGTCGTTCTTTGCCTTTTTCACTTTATTTTCCACTTTTTCCTTGGCGGCTTTCTTTGCTTTGTTCAGGAGTCCGCCAATCTGTGCGTTTGTTGTTGCGCTGCATCCAAACAGGAGTGCGAGGGCAACGATAGTCTTTGTCATTTTCATAATCTTATAGTTTATGGTTGATGAATGTTATTGTCTCACTCTCTTTATATTATCAGTTTTTGATTATGGTTTCGTCTTTTCACCTAACGTCTGTTTTCCGTCATCTATTTTCCGTCTTGAGTCAATGCATATATAATATGTATACCATTGCATCAATGGTCTTTCTCATCCTATCCATGCTGGCGGGGATTGGAGCCGGTATTGTTTATCCGGCTCCCGAGGCAAACGGTATGCCTCTGTTGATCCCCATCAACCATGATGTCTGCCTTTCGGCAACCTCCCGACGCCCACTTTCACACGGAGCGCAATATCATATATATCGTATTTTTGTGATGGTAGCGATGCAGCCTGGCTGTTCATCGCTCTTGCTGGTGCAAAGGTAAGGATGAAACAAAGGAAATCAGCTTGCATTTTCTTCCAAAAAAATTGCAAATCTTCTCAAATTGACATTTTGGTAAAATAACTTAATGAAATCGGAACAGACGCAGGAATATACAAAGATTTGAGGCATACAAGAAGGGGGATAGCCGATATAATGAATGCTAACAGGATATTACTGTATACACAGAGATGATTATTAGCATCATTGGCGATAACTTAGGAAAGCACTGAAAAATTGAAGGAAAATTGAATCTGAAGACTGGAAAATGATGTTTTTGAAGGAAAATCAAGAATTATTGCCTCAAGGCTCTTATAGGCAACATCAAAATTGGCAAATCCTGTCAGAATCGTTATTTAACACATTATGTATCAACACTTTAGCAGTGTAAGTTTTGAAAATGTCGAGTTCGTTCAAAGTAAAAGGTTTTGTTTACTGGAGTTGGCAAAACTGCCGGTTTTGTCATCAGGGAAACGCCGCCGAAGACGGGAGGAGAAATGAAATAAGTAGTAATTGCAAGTTTTTTGAGAAGATTTGCAATGTGGGATATCCGGTTTCATCCGTAACTTTGCCCCAGACAAAAAACAAAGCGTGTCGGGAAATTTCCTCACAGAAACTGACAAAGGATAAATCCTGATAAATTGACAGAACAACAGGCCAAGGGGAGCAAAGGGGAAAGGAACTCCTCACCTGATGAAACCAAACAAGAAATATTAACCAATAAACATAACTATTATGGCATACACAGAAACAACAACTACCAGCTACGGTAGCAGACTGAAAAATTCAGTAGGCGGTGTATTCTCCGGAATCCTCATGTTCATCATCGGAACCTGTCTATTATGGTGGAACGAAGGCAGAGCGGTGAAAACCACCAGAATGCTTGAAGAGGCACAGGGCAACTATGTGGAGATGAAAGACATCACAAACATCAGCCCGTCACTAAACGGCAAACTCGTACATGCCACAGGACTCGCCACGACAAAAGACACACTGACCGACGATGTGTTCGGAATCAAAGTTGGCGCAATTGCCCTGCAGCGCAGTGTGGAATACTATCAGTGGGTGGAGGTTGCCAAGAAGACGAAGAAAGACAAGCTCGGCGGCAGTGAAGAGACTGTAACCACATATACTTATGAAAAGGGGTGGAAGAGCGAACCGGTGAACTCCA
>NZ_FR892572.1:44104-62293 GCF_000436015.1 Prevotella sp. CAG:592
TGAACTCCAGCGAATTCCACGACCCTCAGTATAAGAACAGCAACTTCGTGCTTGCCGACCTGAAGAGGGAGAGATGGGACGCTAAGGAAGTGACCTTCGGTGCCTACAAGCTGAACGAAAGTCAAGTGACGTCGCTCTCTACAAATACGGAGACAAAGGTGACTCTAACCGACGACAAGCTGCGCGAACTGGACAAGCAGATAGTGAAGATCTACAAGTCGAAACACGGCAGCAAGAGCAACGAGACGGCTGAAAACAAGGAGACCCAGAACGCTAACGACTCCGTGGAACAGAAGTCTGCTAACGCCTATAATGCTGAATGCATTCATGTTCAGGGCAACACGATATATATGGGCATGAACTCGGCTACTCCTGAAATCGGCGACGTGAGAGTGACTTACAAGCAGTGTGATCCGGGCGACGTGTCGGTCATCGCAGTGGTGAACGGCAACACATTCTCTAACTATACGGCAAAGAACGGCAAGCAGCTGTCGGTAATCAGACAGGGTGTGCAGACTGCCGACCAGATGTTCACCGAGCAGCACGAGGGCAACAGCATGCTGACTTGGGTGCTCCGCGTAATCGGCGTGCTGCTCGTAATCTCCGGTCTGCGCGGCATACTGGGCATCGCAGAGACTCTGCTGAAGGTGATACCTTTCGTGGCAAACATCTTCGCATTAGGAGTATCGCTCATCTGCGGCGTATTGGGCTTTGCATGGTCTGTAACAATCATCGCACTGGCATGGCTGTTCTATCGTCCGCTCACAGGAATCCTGCTCCTGGCTATAGTGGGAGCCGTGATTTTCGCCTTCTCTGCGAAGGGCAAAAAGCTGATTGCAGAGAAATTGAATACAAAACGCAACTAATGCAGCGAAGCCCATCGGCTGGCTGATATAGGATGGGATAAAAAGGAACCAATACTAAAAATTAATAATAACGCATGTATAAAGGAGCAGGGATCCACGGGATCAAAGAAGAAAAGAGTAAAGGATAAAAGGTTTAGGAATAAATATAGTATATAAGTTTGACATTAAGACTCCCACGGATCCTTGCTCCCACTACATGCTCAACATGATAACTAAAAACGAATTGACAATTATGAGAAAGTTTTTTTTGATGGCATTAGCCTTACTATCGCTCAGCCTCACATCATGCTCAAAAGATGATGACGGCACTGACAAGCCTAACAGCGGAACAAACACGGGCGGAACAAACACGGGCGGAACGAACAATGGCGGTTCATCGGCAAATGACCCGGGAGCGAACCTCGACGGCACACCGGGAGAAGTGGACACCACACCGCGCACAGAGACCTTCACTTTCAACGCCCTGCCAAAGAACCTGGCGGAAATGAAAGCTCTGCCCGAGGCGTCGCTCAACACTCCTCACAAGACGGCTGCTCTGTGTGTGGCTGCCCTGTGTAACATCAACAACGACCTCAACGCCACATGGGAGATGCTGGAATACCTGAACGGTCCGACACAGTGGTCGCAGTCGCAGAAGGAGCTCGTGAACAGGAGGCTGCTGAAATCGAAGGACAACAAGAGTTATATCACTTACGCCTTCTTCGACGGTGCGACACCCGCCAACAGCTACACGCCGACAATGCCGTACACCATCAAGGTGACTTCTGACAAGAACTCGTTCAGCGAGGACGGCGGCTACAAATGGGCAAAGGTGTATCTGCACAGCGGAGGCGCTGACTCGCCGGCTCCTATCACGATGAGATACAAGGAGTCTACGGGCAGATGGTTTGTAACCAACGTGATGATTGCCCTCACCGACATACGCACTCCGGCAGACAAAGACCCCTGGAAGTGACCAAGAAAACTATAACAACAACTTAAAACAATAAGACTATGAAGAAGAATATCATTATTGCTTCGCTTTTTGCGGGAGCGTTTCTGACGACAATGAGCTGTGGAAACAAGAAAGTGGACGGACCGAATCCTGACGCTGACTCTACAGAAGTGAATGAAGGTGACAAGGCAAAGGCTGGCAACGTGGACCCATGGCCATGGGACTTCCCGAGAGACGTGAAGGTGGACGTGGAGAAGGGACAGACCGTTCTTACGCCGTCTTACTATCAAGAGTATCTGCAAGAAGACAAGGATCTGTCTAAAAGGACCTACGTATTCTATAGTGCTGAAGTGACGGAACCTGGAGTGGGCAGCACAAAGGTGGATCACATCGGCAAAGAATATGATGTGCCTAATGCCCTGATTATACCTCTGCCATCAGACGCCACGGCAAAGGTAGGCGACATCCTGCTCACATGGTGGCAGTCAGGATCTGGCCTGAAGCGTGCCATCGTGACCGATGCCTCTGACCCTAAGGCTCCTACGGTGTCTTACCTCGACTTGTCTTGGTCTATAAAGAACGGAGAGGTGAAGAAATTCAAAGAGGACGAGAAGATTAAGCCCGGCACATTCAGAGTGCTGAAAGAAGGCGAATGGGCTCCTGGCATGCAGGTGGCATACGAAGAGGAAGGACAGAAGAAGGCGGGATACATCATCTCGCTTACAGACGACAAGGTGCTCATCTCTGGTTTTGCAGGCCACATCTACGTTGCCAAGCGCAGCGACTGTAAGCTCATCAGTCTGAAACCTTCGTTCAAACCTGGAGACAAGGTGTTCGGTGTATACGTAGATTCTTATGAGGATAAGTTTACAGTGAAGAAGTTTGACAAGAAGAACGGTAGGGTATGGTTGGAAGACAACCGCAACACAACGTGCATCAAGAACATACTTGAAGTCTCAAACAACCTGTAATCCAACTCACAAGAAGCAACATATTTTCAAACATAAATCATGTTCTTAGAAAGTGAGGTTCTGAAATCTTGTCGCACATTATAGATATAGCGCATACAGGATTATCCTGAACAACTCGCTAATGAATTGTCAACCGCCCCGTCACTCGTTGGGAGACCAACGACGATGGGGCGGTTTTTATCCGACACCGGTCATTAGGGTTTGCTTGGATATCGGTCATTAGGGTTTGCTTGGATTTTGACTTTTATCCCAAATTGCTCATTAGGCCGCTTGGAGTTTATATAACTACTGTATCATCAGCGGCGCAGCTTATGCCACTCCCCCACCGGGTCATGCTCCACCATGAATTGCTTCACTGTAATCCTGGCAATCTCCGGATCGAGCTTGTCGGTAGTAGTACTTGTGGCCTCCTCCACTTCTCCGTAGCATTCATTCACGAAGACATAATAATCTGCCTTGTCGGGGAACACGGAATATGTCCAATAAGAGACACACGGTCCTCCAGCCAACGCCGTCAGTCCTATCTTGCCGCCCTCTATCGACATGGAATAGAAAGCGAACTTCATTGGTGAGGTGTATGTCGTGATTGTCTTCACCTTGCCGTCGGTACTGTCCACGAAGAAAAAGCCTCCCGTTGCCTCATCCTCCGAAGCAAGGAAAACCACTTCGAGCCCCTCCGGCTTGTTTATCAGCGGCAGCGTGGTCCACTTGTCAAATGGTTGCTTGACGTTGGATTGCTGGTGGTCGTTGAACAGTCTCACCATCTCTTCGTATTGCTTCTTGGTGAACGGTTCGGCTGAAAGAGCCACACAGGTTTGCAGGAATGCAAAAATCATCAGTAACAATGCGCATCTTTTCATAATTCTTTCGTTTTTGTTATCGGTTAATATCTAATGTCACAAATGACCGGCAGACCATCAATCTCGTTTTTCATCAATTAGTGCGGCAGACTACCCTACTCTTCTGCAAATATAAGAAATTCATTGGAAAAGCACAATAACAATCCTGACTATTACACTTTTAGACACATAAAACAGCCAGATCATTACACTTTTCGACACATAAGAACAAATAAAGATTGAAAAGGAAGCGGGTTATTAAGATATTTTAAGTTCAAAACGGCAATCTGGGTTTGTTTGGAATATTCAACTCATATACTTTATTATTCCACTATTTGTCGTTATTTAGGAAAAAATGACTATTTTTGCAGACAAACAAGAGACGTACATATTACGACACTACTATCCTCGACAGACATAAAAGCATCAAGCTATGAAAAAAGACCAACTACGATACCTCTTCGCTATACTGTTGGCTATGCTAAACCTTACGGCATGCCAACGGCGAAACAATGCGTCTGAATCATACACCGAAAGCCAGCGGCTGCAGCTCGACACTTCAGCGATACGCAGCAAGAACATCGACTCGCTGACTGCACTCGTGAACAGATACAAGAAATCGGAAGAGCGCGACAAGGAGATGGCGGCATACGCCGAACTGGGTCACTGCTTCCTGAACGCCAACCGCTACACCAGTGCGATAGCGGCACACCAGCAGCAGCTCGAAATCGCCACAGAACTCGACGACACGCTGATGAGGGCTAGTGCTCTGAACGACCTGGGAGTGAACTACCGCAGAATGGGACTATACTACGATGCCCTGTCAAACCATCTCGCTGCCGTGGAGGTGAGCTCTCAGTCAATACAGGAGGCGAGATACAAATATCTGAAGTGTATGGCTATCGGATACAACGGATGCGGAAACTCGTATATGGCCGTGGGCCACTACCAGAAGGCTGACGAGATGCTGAGAAGAGCGCTCGCCATAGAGACGAGGCTGGGCAGCGACCTGGGAATGAACGTGGACTGCTCTAACCTGGGAATGGTGTTTGAGAAAAGGGGAATGATAGACTCCGCACGGATATACTACAACCGTGCCATGTATCACAGCAAGAAATGCAACTCGCGGACCGGAGTGGCATACTGCTACATGCATCTTGGAAGTCTGGAGATGAAAAAAAACAGGTATGAGAACGCCATAGAACTGTTCAGAAAATCAATGGGAACGATAAACCGCGACCGCGACGCATGGCTTTGGCTGCAACCTTGTTCGGCGCTCGCCGAGGCGTATGTGGCTGCAAACAAGCCGGACAGCGCATGGAAATATCTGGAGACTGTCAGAATGCAATCCAACGAAATCGGCACAAGGGAATATGACCCGAGAATACTGAAGATACTGTCGGAACTATACAAGAGCAACGGCAACTACCAGAAGGCACTCGACTGCTACGCCAGGGCAAAGAGCATAGAGGACAGCACGATGAACGCCAGAAACCTCTTTGAAATCGAAAAGCTGCACAGCGACCTGAACCAGAGGCAGAAGGAGAAGGACAGGATGCTGAACGAGCAGCACCTGAACGAGCAGAGGATGCAGAAAAGGATGCTTGCCGCCGCCGCCATACTGCTGCTCGGCATCACGCTGATGATGGCATACACACTGAAGGCAAGACGAAAATCGTTTGCCATGCAGCAACGATACATGAAGATGAAGGAGAACTTCTTCACCAACATCACCCACGAATTCCGCACACCGCTGACGCTGATCCTCGGTCTGAGCCACGACATGGCGAAGGACAAGAAGAACCTGGACGACGACAGCCGGAAGAAGATGATGACGATAGAGAAGCAGGGACGCAACCTGCTCATGCTCATCAACCAGATTCTCGACATTTCGAAGATAAAGTCGAACATCGGCAATCCGGAATGGACAAACGGAAACGTGTGTGCCTACGTGGAAATGATAGTGGAGGGATACAAGCCGTATGCCACAAACAAAGGAATCGCATTGCAGTATGTGGAGAAAAACCAGATGGCAATGGACTTCATACCCGACTACATAAGCAAGGTGATGAACAACCTGCTGTCAAACGCCATGAAGTTCACTCCCAAGTCGGGCAAGGTGAGCGTCATCACATGGTGTGCCGACAACATGTTCTATCTCGACGTCTGCGACACGGGCAGCGGAATAGAGGCTAACGCCCTGCAGCATATCTTCGAACCTTTCTATCAGTCGGAAAACGGAAAGGAATATATCGGCACCGGCATCGGACTGCCCATCGTGCAGTACGCAGTGAAGGCTCTCGGCGGAGAAATCAAGGTGGAGAGCAAGGTGGGATATGGCACGACATTCCATATCTGCATACCGGTAAAGAACAACGTGAAGCGGCATTTCGAGATGACGGCAGCACCTGTCATAGTGGAGAACACGGAGTCTGAAGACATGACGAAGCAGAATACCGACAAGAAGAGCGGAAAAGAATACACCGTGCTTGTGGTGGAAGACAACAGGAGCGTGGCACAGTATATCGGCGAACTGCTGGAGGACAGATATAACGTGCTGTATGCCGAGAACGGACAGGAGGGACTGGACAAGGCGAAGGACGCAATGCCTGACATCATCATGAGCGACGTGATGATGCCGGTGATGGACGGATATGAGATGTGCCGGAGACTAAGAGGCGACGAGAGCGTAGCGCATATACCTATAGTGATGGTAACGGCGAAGATTACCGACGAAGACAGGCTCTGCGGTCTTGAAGCCGGTGCCGACGCATATCTCACAAAGCCTTTCAACAGCAGCGAACTGCTGATCAGAGTGGACAAGTTGCTGGAACAGCGACGCAAGATTGCATCTGACATACGCCCCGACAGTGAAACAGAGGCCAAGAACGAAGAAAACACGATAGGAGACGAGGACCGCATATTCATAGCCAAGGTTACCGACGCCATATATGCCATGATAAGACAGAACAAATGTGCCGACGTGCGTTCGATATCTGCAACGGTATGTATGAGTCCGAGCCAGTTCTACCGCAAGATGAGCGACACCACAGGTCTCACCCCGGCGTCATTCATCCAGCGCGTCAAGGTGAGGAAAGCCTGCATGATGCTCGATGCCGACCCTACCTCTCTGCTCACCGACGTGGCTCTGCGTTGCGGTTTCAACGACTATTCCTCTTTCATCCGCGCCTTCCGCAACGTCTGCGGCATCACCCCGAAACAATACACCAGAAGCGAATCAGCAAGACCGGTGGTGTAGAGGGAAGTAGTTTTGGCGCAATATGTAATTGAGGAATTCGCTTCTTTATGCAGACTGAGATGGAAGAGATGTTACCACCAAAATTGACTAATAACCCAGAAATGCTCAAAAACTGTCAGATCATCTGGTTTTTTGCCATAACACTCTAACAAACAGACAGTTGACCGTCACCCGATTGTCAGCCAATTGTCTGGATGGTTGGCTGATGAAAGGAATTGTCATATCAGACGAAAGGAATTGTCAGCTGTGAGTAATTCAGTCTGCAGGAATTGCATGCGCTAGCAGAATCCAGAAAAACAGGAATATGGGTATTACAACATTAACTTATTGGTCAGACGTCTGACAGCAATTCTGCCCATCCGGGGCAAGCAGCGTGCCCCTGATGAGAAAGCAGCGTACCCCTGTTGGGCAAGCGTCGTGCCCATTTTTGTTCAAGTACGCTTGTCTACTGTCTGGCGGATATGTTTTCATCTTTGAAAATATAAATCAAAAGAACTATCCGAGCCACTTGCACGAGACGTGTAGGTGGCTTTTCCTTTTATATATAATAATGTCTCCGCCCTCTATTTTCCAAAATCCCCAAATCGGCCGTTTGGGCAAAAAGCGACAAGGGCTAAAATATTGCAACGCAATATCCTAACCCTTGTATTGTCGGGATGACTGGACTCGAACCAGCGACCTCACGCCCCCCAGACGCGTGCGCTAACCAACTGCGCTACATCCCGAAACCTTGCGCATGAAAGGCGTTTGCCTTTTTAGCGACTGCAAAAATAGTCACTATTTGCGAGATTACAAAACTTTTCCGTGAGTTTTTGCTTTTATAACCACAATCAATTTATGAATATGGCTTATTCCACATAATCAATCTTCAGCACTACTACGCGCAACGACTGGTCAGAGAATGGTGTTTTCACCTTTGCTATGTGCCAGTCGGAAGGGAAACAGATGACGAAACGCTTTGGAGTGGATGTGAAGAAATGAGACTTCTCGGGAATGTAATCGTAGCGTATCACATCTTTCTCCTCACTATATTCGCAGTTGGGAGTAGAGGTGTTGTGGTCGAGAAGCATAAAGCCCTCCGAGCCCTTAACTACATACATGAAGTCTATTTTCTTGCGGTGGGATTCTGACTTGCGCTTTTCCAGCGGTTCGTTCTTGCTGTCTTCTATGGATGCACGGATGTTGGTGCCCGGTATCATGAGTTTCCCTTTGGGGATATTCAGCAGATCGGTTTCAGCGAGCCATTTGAAGGCTGCATCCCATTGAGCCTTGTTCTTGTGATACTGCGCATAGAACTCCTGCAGGTTTACCGTGGCATCAGGCATGGCGTCGAATCCGTTTTTCCATTCTCCCTCTGCCACCCATGCAGCGGCTTTCTTCTTCGACACCTCCTTTGATTTGTTGCGCGCCTCAATTCCCTGCGCCGTGATTGCGATGAGCAGCAGGGAGAGGATGATTCTCAGACTTGTTGATTTCATTTGTGAGTAGTTTTACAGTTTGTTCTTTATCTGTGTTTACCGTTTTGTACCGAACAAGTGATTCATTTTTATATACTGCGCCACTTGTGGCGGCATGAGGTTGTCTGCCGGTTTCCCCTCACTGAGCAGAGTCCTTATCTCGGTGCTGCTCACATTGAAGAGTCCGGTGTCCACCAGTTTCACGTTGTGTGGCAGACTGTCGGCATCGATGTATGACCCCTGTCGCGGATATACTGCAATCTCATAGTCAGCCAATATTTCTTTGTAGCCATACCATCTGTCGAAACATTCCCAATTGTCGGCACCTATTATCAGCACGAACTTCCTGTCGGGATAGTCATGGCGTATGGCATTGAGGGTATGTAGTGTGTACGACGGTTTGGGAAGTCTGAACTCATAGTCTGAGGCTATAAGCCCCGGTTCTCCTTCGAGGGCGAGCCTCACCATGTTCAGTCTGTCGACATCGGGCAGAAGCGAACCGGAGTTCTTCAGAGGATTGTGTGGTGAAACCATGAACCACACCTCATCGAGCCTGTCGAGCTGCATGATGCGCTTTGCCAGAGCTATATGTCCGTTATGGATGGGATTGAACGACCCACCGAAGATACCTGTCCTCTTTTCTGACATATTGTGTCTTTTCTGATATGGGTATATGAAAAACAGGGTATTACCCCTGTCTTTCTGTTAGTTAGTATGTTTCACTCTTGTCACACTTACCAATCGGTCATTAGGGCCGGCTTGGATTTTTGCTTTTTAGAAGAGTGGATTCTGCTTAGCTATTTTGCTATGAACGAGCTCACCATTGAGAGAGCCTCCTGCTCGGCGGTCTGCAAGTCGTCGTTGACCACCACATGGTCGAACTTGTCGGCAAACGAGAGTTCGAACTCCGCACGCTTGATACGGTCTTCTATCACCTCCGGCGCATCGGTTCCCCTGCCGGTGAGACGCTTTCGCAGCTCCTCCACAGACGGCGGCTGGATGAAAAGGCTCAGTGCCTTGTCGCCATAATATTTCTTGATGTTGCAGCCACCCTTCACGTCAACGTCGAGCACCACATTCTCTCCTTTTTCGAGCTGTTTCTCCACCTGCGCCTTCAGTGTGCCATAGAATCGATCGGCATACACCTCCTCGTATTCCAGGAATTCCTCGTTGGCGATGCGCTGTCTGAACTCCTCTGGAGTGACGAAGAAGTATTCCACTCCGTCCTTCTCCGTTCCTCTTGGCTGTCGGCTGGTGCATGAGATGCTGAAAGCGAGGTTCAGTTCCTTGTGCTCGTTCATCAGCCAGTTTATGATGGTGCTCTTTCCGCTGCCGCTCGGTGCGGAGAAGATTATTACTTTTCCTTGCATTGCTTGTTGTTTTTTTACAGTGAAACAGATTACAGTCAGAGTCCAGAATATATGTTACAGGGCGTTGAGCACCTGCTCCTTTATCTGCTCCAGTTCATCTTTCATCTTCACCACGATGTTCTGCATCTCGGCGTTGTTGCTCTTGCTGCCGGTGGTGTTTATCTCGCGTCCCATCTCCTGGGCTATGAATCCGAGCTTCTTGCCCACTCCCTGAGTCTCCTCCATCGTCTCGCGGAAGTATTTCAGATGGTTGGCAAGTCTCTGCTTCTCCTCGCTGATGTCGAGTTTCTCGATATAATATATGAGTTCCTGCTCCAGACGGTTCTTGTCGTATTCCACCTCGGGGATTGATTTCAGTCCGTCGATGATTCGTGAGCGGATTTTCTCCACCCTCGCCTTCTCAAACGGTTCGATGCTTTCGAGCAGGGCAGCGATATTGTCAATTTTCTCGCTGAACTTCCTCTGGAGAGCCGCTCCCTCCTGCATACGGAATTCGGTGAGCTTTCCGAGAGCCTCATTGATGGCTTTGGTAGCAGCTTCCCATTCCTCGTCGGTGAGAGTCTCCGTTTCTGTCTTCGTCAGCACATCGGGCATTCTCATCAGCGTGGCGAGCCAGTCGGCAGGTTCCGGTATGTTGTTCTTCTGTATAATATCCTTTATCTGCTTGTAGTAGCCTGCCACGAGCGCTCCGTTCACGGGTGTGGCATCCACCACGGTATCCTTCTCAATCCAGATGCTGAAGTCCACTTTGCCTCGTGTGAGAGCCTGCGACACCATCTGTCGTATCTGCATTTCCTTTTCGCGATAGATTGGCGCTATTCGTGTTGAGAGGTCGAGAGTCTTGCTGTTAAGCGACTTCACCTCAACGTTTATTTTCTTTTCTCCGTATTCCACTACAGCCTTGCCGTAGCCAGTCATTGATTGTATCATGCTTTTATGAATATTAATTGTGCAAAATTACACATTTATTCGTAAATACGTCTATGTGGCGTGTTGTTTTTATCTTCAAGCCGGTCTGCAGACATTATGCACGGACTATGCCAGCAAATAGCCCACGAGCAGCGAACCGTTGTATATCAGCAGGAATGCCGTGATGATGCCCAGCAGCGCCCGGAGCGCAAGGAGCCTTCTGCCCTCAGCCTTCTTCATGGCAAAGGCTATGGCGATTGGGATTATGAACAGCCAGTGTGCTCCCATGATATATACCTCGTTGAGACCGAAGCCGAGAATCACATGTACGGTGAAGTCTATACCGAAGCCCAGGAGTGCCATCCACAGGAAGCGGCTCTTCCTGCCACACCATATTCCAAAGAGGAACAGCAATACGATGGCAGCCTCTACGATATAGTTGACGACATTCCGGTAGCTTACGAACACGGGGCGGTCGCGCAGTGTGTCGCCCAGCAGGTAGTCCTGATGCAGCTGTATCGTCTCTCCGAAGACATTGTCTACAAGCGACTGCCAGCGTGGTGTCGTCATGTCGGTGTATTGCAGCATTCCCTTCTTCACCAGCGGTTTGCCCTTGTGGGCATTCCATGGCAGCTTCTGGTCTTTCCTGTATTTGGCGAGAATCCGCTTGTTGTCCCACACCTTGAAAGCCTTCTCAGCCTCAGCGGAGTCCATGATTGTGGTGGTGTCCATGAAGGCGGCATGGTTCTTTGCCCATTCTCTTTCGCTCGCCTTCTTCACGTCTGCCCTTCGCTGCTGCTCCACGGGCAGACGGTAATATCTGTATTCCGCATCCGACAGATACCACATTCCGGCACATGGTATGGCGATAGCGAAGATGAGGTATTTGGGACGGAAGAATCTCTTGCCCTCCACAAAGAGAGCGTCGATGACGATCTTCGCACCGTTGCTCAGCGTCGTACCGGCTGTAAATATGAACATGAGCACCGCCTGCCATCCGTTGAGCCGTTTCTTGTCGCGGATCTTCACTCCACAGACATAGAGCGCCATGAGCAGCATGAACATCGACGGTGCGAAATGGTCGGGCACGATGAATGTCAGCATTATATACGCGCAGCTGAACAGGAATCCGCTGAGCAGTGCGGCATCGGTGTTTCTCAGTCCGATGATGTCGCGGCATATCCTCATCATGAATATGAAGGAATAGAACATGAGGAAGAGCAGTATCAAGGCGATGATAAACTGCACGAGATTCAGTCCGGTGAGGTCCATCAGCGCCGTGTTCAGCAGATACAGCGGATATACGAAGAATGCGAGCAGAGGATGCCGGTGTATGTCGTATTTAGGTCCCCACGTGCTCAACACCACATACGTGATAGGGTCGAATCCCGACACGCTGAACTTCTTGATGAAGTTTTTCCAGAACGCCACGTGCACTTTGGAGAACGAGTCGTAGTAGCGCATTATTATCAGGGCGTTGAGGATGATGTAAACGGCGAGAGCCGAGAGAGAAGGTATCACCTCGTTTTTCTTCACTCTGAACATCCTGCCTATCTGTATGAAGATATTCTTCAGTTCTTTTATCGGATTTGTCATGCTATGCTGTTTCTTGTTTTGTCTTTTTGGTGTATTGTCGTGTTATCTGAACGGTATATTGTCGCGTTATCTGAACGGTTTATAGAATCCCTCGTCGGCAAAGTCGAGCATTGCGATGTCGCCGCTGCTGTCGCCAAACGCCGTAAGGAAGTAGCTCTTGCGGTCGGGATGCAGGGCGAGTATCCGTCTCACCTTCTCCTTGCCGCGGCAGTTGGCAGATAGGAAACGCCCCGTCAGGTTGCCTTCCTTCACTTCTATCCTGGTGCAGAATATCTCTATGCCGGGAAATTCCCTGAAAAACGGCGCCACCCAGTTGTTGATGCTCGCACTCACTATCATCACCGTGGAGTCGGGTTCTGCCATCGCCTCCCTCACCCTCTCGACGCCTTTCGGGCGCAGGATGTGTGAATGTGTGGCGGCAAAGCGTTCACACAGGTTGTCGAACATGCTCTCCGGCATATTCTGGAAATAGTATGCGAAGATGCTTTCCTTCACTTTTCCGCTGTCAGCCAGTTTCAGTTTCATGGCTATCAGCAGATGTATATGCAGTGCGAAACATTTCAGAAACTCTTTCCATCCTTTTGCAAACAGCAGGAAGGCTATCAGCGAGTCGCGTTTCGTCAGTGTTCCGTCGAAATCGAATGCGTAGATGTTCTTCATCTCTTCTTATTTTTTTAAATGCCTGGAATGTCACGCCGCTAAAACACGTATATTATGAGCAGGAACGCCAGCAGCCACAGCGCCACCACAATCTGCATCATCCTGTCGCGCAGCATCGTCTTGGTAGGGTCGCCACTCTTGTTGTCAACGAGTGTGAGCTGGAGATACCTCAGTATGCCGAGCAATACGAACACTGTGGTGAGATACAGATAGCGTGTGCCTATCCTCTTTTCCACCTCCGGCGACACGGTATACATAATATAGCATACGAGAGTCACCGTTGCCGTGATGGTGATTGCCTGGTTTATGAATTCCAGGTTGTATCGAATGGTGTTCTTCCGCGGCGCATGACCGGTTTCGTTCATCCTCACCACATCGTCGCGTCGCTTTGCCAGAGAGAGGAACAGCGTGAGCAGGAATGTCATGAGCACAATCCAGTTGCTCAGTTCTATACACGTGGCAAGTCCTCCTACGAGCAGCCTCAACACAAAACCGAACGCTATCACGCATACGTCCACTATTGCGAATCTCTTCAGCCACAGACAGTAGGCGATGTTCAGCAGGAAATACGTTCCAAGTGCCGCAGCCACTCCCATTGCCTGTTCGCCGATAAGCGTCGCGAGTCCGAAACTCAGCGCCACCATCATTGCCATGCAGACATATCCCTGTTTCACGCTCACCTTGCCCGACGCTATCGGCCGGTTGCGTTTCACGGGATGACGTCGGTCGTCCTCCACGTCGATGATGTCGTTAAGACAGTATATCGACGAGGCTATGAAACTGAACGCCAGCGCCGCTATCAGCGAGGCTATGATGTCAGTGGAATCGAGAAGGCTGCCGCCGAAGAACAGCGGTACCATCACGAAGACATTCTTTATCCACTGGTGTGGACGGATTATGGATAGTATGTTCTTTATGTTCATTACGAAAGCTCTTGATGTTGTATGTTCTTGATGGCCATTGCAAAAGCCATTTGATGGTCATTGCAATATTCTGAATACCCTGCAGCCCATCACCTTTTCGATTATCCAATGCAGCAGGTATGCCACCGGCGTTGATATCACGATTACCAACAGTGCCGTAACGCAATATCCGAGCTTGTATTGCTGCAGCGGCAGCATGACGAACTGTATGTGAATGAGATATATCTCAAGACTAATAGTGCCGAGCATGGTCAGCACCCGGTTTATATTCTTCGGCATGACGGCTATGAGCTTGCATTCCAGCAGCAATGCCGTGACGGTGAGCGGTATGTAGACGATGCGCTCCATGAACAGCGGAAACCTTCTGTGGCCGATATATTCCAGTTGCAGACATAGCCAGAGGCTCATGACAAAGATGATGACTATCATCCAGATGCTGCCTTTCTCCAGTGTCCGCTTTTCCATCACCCATTTCCCGGCGTTTATGCCGATGAAAAATATCGGTATGCGGCTGAAGAAGATCTCCAGATGTCCCACACTGTTGTGTATCAGCGGCACATAGCGCACCATAGCCGCCAATATTATGAATGCCACAGGCAGCCAGCGGTAAGTGGGCCGCTCACGCACAAGTTCCATATATCCCGGAGCGAAGATATACAGCATCATCGTTGCCGGAACATACCAGAAGGTAAGGTCGTCAATGCGCCAGAAACTCCAGTTGAACAACACGTTGGCAATCAGATTGGGGATATCAGGACTATAGCCGCTGCCGGGAGCCTCAACGTATTTGCCGATATAGAATACCGACGCCACGATGATCCATACGGGATAGATCCGCTTGTAGCGGTGCTTGAAGAAGCGTATCGTTGCCTGGCGGATTCCCATTGCCCCGTTGCCGTCGAGTTTCTTTCCCAGTCGCGAACGGGTCCATGAGAACCACAGTCCCATACCGCTTACAAACAGGAACATGTCCACACCGATGTTTCCCAGCCTTCGGAGCGGATAGAAGAAATTGCTCTGCGGCATTCCTATATGAAACAAGATGACGAACAGAATGGCGAGTCCCATCAGTTCGCCACGGTATTTGCTCAGATCCTCAAACTTGACCATCTATTCAACAATGATTTGAATGTTAGAAAAATTATCGTATTCAGCGTGTCATCATTGCGCTGCCCGCCATGTGGCACTTTGACACGGCAGGCACCGTCAGCAGCGTTAGCATCAGATGCTTTTTGGCTTGGGTATGAACTTCAGCAGCTTCATGAACAGCCATGCGCAAAGGACAGACGCCACGAGATATACCACTATTCCCGTGAACACCTGTCCACGGCGCGACATCGGTATTATGATTTCCCTGAGAACAGGGTGTACGACAAAGAGCGACGATGATATCACTCCTGTCCACATACATGGTTTCAAAGCCCATTCGGGCAGGAGTTTGAACGTAGACACCGCTCCTATGACGATGAATGCCGGTACCCACAGCCATGAATGGAAATTGAAGCTTCCCCAGAACACCACCGCCGCCGACACCACCGCCAGAGCGGCATAGGCGCCCTTCGGCAACAGTCTGCCATGGCGGGCATACAGCATTCCCATGCCGAACGGCAGCATTCCTCCTATGAAATTGTATCTGATGCGGTTGAGAGAGTCCCAACTGCCATACATCTCCGGCGAGAACACCGTCTGCAGAATCCAGCATACGGAGATGAGCGCTATCGTGTAAGCCGACTTGCGGCGGTATAACAGCAAGCGGTATACGATATACAGCTGCATGGTGAGTCCGAAATACCAGTATGGTCCCGGCTTGATGATATGGTCGGGATCGGGCAGGATGTTGATATACATGAACAGCTGCGCCACTACCCTGCCCACGGTATATCCATGATAGCCATGAGGGTCGAGATAGCTCACTACGGCGAAGGCGATGTATCCGAGGAACATGAGCCGGAGCAGCTTGGCATAGTTATACCAGACGAACGGCAGTATCCGCGTTTCCTTGTCCTTGTTCTTGTATTCATATTTCATCACCAGTCCGAAGCCGCTGATGAAGAGGAACACCGGCACTCCATAATGTCCGAAGAACGACAGTATGTGCACGAACAGATAATGGTTGAGCGAACAGAGCCTGTCCAGCATCATCATCGGTTTTTCTGCATCGAAAGTATACTCGTTCTCCTTCACGGCGAACCCCAGGAAGTGACAGTAGTTATGCAGAATGATGCCGAGGATGGCAATGCCTCTCAGCGCCTTCGATTCCGCTATGCTCAGTAATTGTTGCTTGTTCATCTGCTATGTTTCTTTATGCCCCTTCGGGCTTTCTTCTTGTCTTTCTTGTCCTTGGAGTTCTTCTTCGCTTCTTCATCCTCCTTCTCCTTTTCCTCTTTCTCCTGAGCCATCAGCTCGTCGTAGTCGGCTTTCCCCTTGAGAATTCTTTTCCTCTTGGCGTTATACTTGTCGCTGAGGATATTCAGTTCGTCGCGGTATTGCGGACAGCTGATGCCGGCGAGGTCGAGCAGCAGATACGGCAGGGCGTCGGTCATATACGGACGCTTCCTGCTTGCCTTCACGCTTCTCCATATTTCCGGATGCGTGGCTCTGTATTTTCTTGACGCCCATATCCACATCGGTATTTCAAACTCGGCATGGGCGAGTCGTGGCGTCACCTGGGCTGAGTGCATTCTTCCGTAGAAGTGTGCTCCGTCGTAGCACTCCTCACCGTGGTCGGGCACGTAGATGACGATAGCATCCTGATTTCTGAACTTGTCCACAATTGCCTTCACGATACTGTCGTTGTAAAGCGTGGCGTTGTCGTATTCGGCAAGTGCCGTACGCTCCTTGTCGTTCAGCTCAGGGCGCAGATCCTTGTAGTAGTCCTTGTCAAACTTCTTCTGCACCTTCGGGCTGCGGCTCTTGTAGTCCACATGCTGTCCTTTCAGGTGGAAGATTATCAGCTGTGGCTTTCCTTCTCCCTCGCCCTTCAGCTTCTCGTAGTTGTGGAGCAGTCCGTTGTCGAAGCGGTAGAGCGTTGTGTTGCGGGTGTCAAACTGTGCTTTGCTCAGCACTTCGTCATTGAGGAAAAATCCTCCGCTGAAGTCATACACCGCCTCCTTGGCTTGCGGCAGGAACTGGTTTGTCATGAACGTGACATGATAACCTGCCTTTCTGAACACCTCGGGGAAGAGCGGATAGTCACACCATTCGCCTTTGTCTCCCACCGTGTATAGCGAGAATATATGCTTGAACACGAAACTCGTGAGATTCCATGGCGACACCACGTCGGTAAACGGCACCAGTTCGCCTCTTCTTCTCATCTTCACCTGTCGCGGAGTGTTCGGCGTTTTGTATCCGTAGAGTTGTGAGTGGTTGCGGTTGTAGCTCTCTCCTATGATAAGCACGATGTTGCGTGATTTGAAAGAACAGCTGTCCACCTTCACCTCGTTGAGACTCTCCTTGAGTTTCACGAGCTGCTTTGCCGTCAGTTCGTTGGCATAAAGACTGAACGCCAGTCTGTATATCGGTTGATATTGCACGGCATGCGGCTTCTTTGTCAGTTCATGCTCCACATCGCCGATGTTGTCATACGACATCAGCCTGTGGTACAGCACCTTGTTTTCCCAACACAGGTTGCCATACGAGAAGAAGAGTATCACGGCTGCCAGTCCCAGCGAAGCGCTTGCGTATGGCGCCATAATCAGGAATTTCTCCTTCACCTCTCTTGCTGTCTGCAGCAGGTTCTCGTTCTCAGCCAATTTGCTTTTTGCCCATCGCCACACCTTCTTTGAGAATGCGGCATAGAGGATATGCAACAGCATGAGCAGCAATACCAGTCCGACGCTGCTTCCGAGCAGGTCGAGACTGAGATACGACTGCAGGAATTCCGTGGCTTCATCTCCGTTTGTCTCCCCCACGAGCAGCAGCATCGTTGGAGTGAGAGTGGAGTCGAACCTCACGAAGCAGTAGAGGTCTACCACTGCCGTGGCGTATGCCAGGACATAGAAAAACGGTCTTATCCATCTCCTCACCTTTTGTGGTATCACGGCGAGGACGACACACAGGAGGTAGACGTCGAAGAACAGTTCCTCCCATGCCAGACTGTATAGTTCACCCTTCTTTGGTATGACGGCATACGCACATATCATACCCAGAATGTACATCGTCACGAAGAAGGCGGAGTTGCGCCTTATCGGAAGCAGACCCAAGGACAATATCTTGCCCAGTTTTATCAGAAAACCCATTTGTTTCTTATTGCCTTAGTGCATGAAACCCAACCAGCGCAGCACATCATTAAGATTTGCCACCACCATGAGTAATATCAATATCGTGAAGCCCACGTATTCTGCCCTCAACAGGAACTTCTCGCTTGGAGCGCGTCCTGTCACCATTTCATATATGAGGAAGAGCA